>CAYRVY010000387.1:0-2638 GCA_964427695.1 uncultured Flavobacteriaceae bacterium | reverse complement strand
TTTTTTTGGTTTCATATTAAAGACGACACATAATTTAAGATGTTGCAAAAAGATAATTGTTTTTTCTAAAGAAATAAAACAAAGCTTTACAAATTAACGTTTCAGTAATAAAATAACTTCCATTATATATACCTTTGTAATTCAAAATAACTATTTAATTATGTTTTTAAAACGTATTATTTTACTATTATTTATTGTTTTAATTGGAGTATTAGCTTACACTTATTTCTATACTGAAGTTTTTAAAAAACCATTGAGTCCAAAAGATACTGTAGAATTTAGACTTAACGACTTAGAGCTTGAAGTGTTTTACAATAGGCCTTCAAAAAGAGAACGCGATATTTTTGGCGGATTAGTAGCCTATAACAAAGTTTGGAGAACTGGAGCAAATGAAGCTACTACTTTTGAAACAAACCAAGCATTAAAAATTGGAAACGATTCTTTAGCTGCTGGAAAATATACGTTGTGGACTATCCCAAATAAAGATTCCTGGCAGGTTATTTTTAATTCTAAACAATACCCTTGGGGAGTTAATGAGGTTATGCAATCTATGCGTGAAGAAGAATTTGATATTATAAACATTGAGGTTTCAGTTCAATCTCTTGAAAATAGTGTAGAACAATTCACTATTGCTTTTGATAATTCTACAGATAACTTATCTTTAACTATGGCTTGGGACAAAACTAAAATTGTTGTTCCGCTTAAATAGTGGGCAGTATTCAGTAGGCAGTATTCAGTCAATAAATTTTAATTTAAATATATTTGTGTATTACTGAAACTAGTTCAGCATAAATCGTGGCAGAAAAAAAATCTCATAAATCAGCTTTAAAAGAAAAAGAAGGAGTTTCTCAACCAGAAATTACTAGTAACAATTCTATAACTAAACTAAAAGGGAAACGCAGTATACAGCCTAAAACTCAAGATATTATAAACGGTATTTTAAAAGGAGATATTACTGCTTTAAGTCGTGCCATTACTTTGGTAGAAAGCAAAAATCCTAAGCATTTAGAAAAAGCTAATACTATTATTAATGCATGTTTACCTAAAGCAAACCAATCAATTAGAATAGGAATTACTGGTGTTCCTGGTGTTGGAAAAAGCACTTTTATTGAAGTTTTTGGAAAGCATCTTACTGGATTAGGCAAAAAAGTAGCTGTACTTGCTATTGACCCAAGTAGTACAATAACTAAAGGTAGTATTCTTGGTGATAAAACACGTATGGAAGATTTGGTAAAAGACAAAAACGCCTTTATTCGTCCGTCAGCATCAGGCGAATCACTTGGTGGTGTTGCCAGAAAAACACGAGAAACCATCATACTTTGTGAAGCTGCTGGATTCGATACAATTATAATTGAAACCGTTGGTGTTGGGCAAAGTGAAACTGCTGTACATAGTATGGTAGATTTCTTTTTACTATTAAAACTTGCAGGAGCTGGAGACGAATTACAGGGCATAAAACGTGGTATTATAGAAATGGCTGATGCTATTGTTATTAATAAAGCAGATGGCGATAATATAAAACCAACAAAATTGGCGAAAGTCGAATTTAATAGAGCACTTCACCTCTATCCTGAAAAAGATTCTAAATGGATGCCAAAAGTCTCAATTTGTAGTGCGTTACAAAATGAAGGTATTATTGATGTTTGGAAAATGATTTGCGACTATGAAACACTTACCAAGCAAAACAACTATTTCGATTTAAAACGAAACCAACAAAATAAGTTTTGGTTAATTCAAACTATTGAAGAACAATTAAAAACTGATTTCTTTAAGCGTTCAGAAATAAAAAAAGAGCTTAAAAATCAACTTGAATTGATTGAGGAAAATAAAACAACACCTTTTGCTGCTGCTGAATTTTTGTTGAATTTATAAAAAATTCTCCTTATACCAATTTACCTGATGCTTAACACTTTCTAATAATGTAGTTTGCGGATTATAATCTAACAATAATCTTGCCTTGTCAATATTAGCTTTTGTGCGTAATTGGTCACCTGCACGTTTAGGAATTATATTTGTTTTGATAGCTATACCTAAAACTTCTTCTACTGCTTCAATACCATCTTGAGTAGTATGCTCTACTTCTGTTCCTAAATTTATAATTTCACCATTTACAATATTTTCCTTACCAATAACACTAACAACACCATCAACAATATCGCCAACATAAGTGAAACTGCGTAAGTGCTTGTCACTGCCTTCAAACAACGGAAACGCCTCTCCCTTTAATCCTAAATCAATAAGTTTGGTGTACATTTTTTCTGGACGTTCTCTTGGCCCAATAACAGAATATAGTCGCAATGAACAGGATACCATTTGCTTTTCTCTGCTTTTTTGAAGTACTAATTGTTCGGCAGCTAATTTAGTAACACCATAATACGAAGCTGGTTTTGGTGGATAATCTTCAGGGAAGGTTGCCTCCAATCCATAAATTGAAGAGGTTGCAATATTTATAAACAACTTTAAATTTGGTAGTTCTAATGCATAGTCGATTACATTTTTTGTAGCTATAATATTGTTGCTAAAATAATCTTCGAACGTAGATGAAGTTGAAATCCCAGGTTGAGCAGCAAAATGAAATATATAATCTACATCATTAGGTAAAACACTTGCTAAATTGTCTTGCCTTAAATCTGCTTTT
>CAYRVY010000386.1:0-2643 GCA_964427695.1 uncultured Flavobacteriaceae bacterium | reverse complement strand
AACTCTAATTTTGAACCTGTTCTTTACACATTTCCTATTAAGGCATTCAGTAAAGATTCGTTAAATACAGTTATTGATGTAACTGATTTATTTTCTAAAGATGTAAAAGCTTTAGGTTTGCCAAGTTTTAGAAGAAAAGCATATAAAATTACACGATTGGAAGCTAATAAATCTTTCATTGAGTCTGTAAAAAGTTATCCTAAAAACATAGAATCGCGTCATGTAAAAACATATGCAGCTGGAGCACCTCCATCAAATTCAAGTACCGGAACAATTTCTATAGAAATAAACAACTCTATGATATTACTCCCTAAAGAAATTATGAAGCGTCGTAATTTCGACGAACGTGTAGGCTGGTTTGCTCGTGGACAAATAGATTATGGATTAGAAGATCATAAAAGCAAAACGGTTAGATATTTAGATAGATGGCGATTAGAAGTTAAAGACGAAGATATAGAGAAGTTTAAACGAGGAGAATTGGTTGAACCAAAAAAACAAATTGTTTATTATATTGATAGAGCAACACCTGAAAAATGGCGTAAATACATAAAACAGGGTATAAATGACTGGCAAGTTGCTTTTGAAGAAGCTGGATTTAAAAATGCCATTATAGCGAAAGACCCTCCAACTGCTGAAGAAGATCCGGAATGGAGTCCTGAAGATGTCAGGTATTCGGTTGTACGTTATTTGGCTTCTCCAATTCCAAATGCCAATGGACCTCATGTAAGTGACCCAAGAAGTGGAGAGATTCTTGAAAGCGATATTAATTGGTATCACAATGTAATGACCTTATTAAAAAACTGGTTCTTTGTGCAAACTGCTGCCATAAATCCTGATGCACAAACCACCGAATTTAAAGATGAAGTTATGGGACGATTAATTCGTTTTGTCTCTGCTCACGAAGTGGGTCATACGCTCGGATTACCACATAATATGGGATCAAGTAGTGCGTATAAAGTTGAAGATTTGCGCAGTGCAGCCTTTACCCAAAAATATGGAACTGCTCCATCAATTATGGATTATGCACGTTTTAATTATGTAGCACAACCTGAAGACGAAGGTGTTGCTTTAATGCCAGATATTGGTGTTTACGATAAATATGCTATAAAATGGGGTTACAAACCTATTTTGGATGCTGAAACTGCTGAAGACGAAAAGAAAACTTTAGACAGTTGGATTTTAGAACATGCTGGAGACCCAATGTATAGATTTGGAAGACAACAATTTGGAGTAATTGATCCCAGTTCTCAAACCGAAGATTTAGGAGATGATGCTGTATTAGCAAGTCATTATGGAATTTTAAACTTAAAAATAATCGTTCCAAAATTAATTAAATGGACAGCCGAAGACGGTAAAAATTATGATGATTTAGAAACCATGTATGGTCAGGTTCTTAGCCAGTTTAATCGATATATGGGACACGTAACATCTAATATTGGAGGTGTTTATGAAAATTACAAAACCTACGATCAAGAAGGTGCTGTTTATACAAATGTTGATAAAAATAGGCAAAAAGAATCTTTAGCATTTTTACAAGAACAATTGTTTGAGACTCCAGATTGGCTCATAGACAATACTATTTTTAATAAAATTGAAAGTGCTGGCAATGTAGATCGTATTAGAAGTTTCCAAACAAGAACCTTAATCAACATTCTCAATTTTGGCAGAATGGCTCGTATGATTGAAAATGAAACTCTAAATAATAATGATTCTTACACATTACTTAATATGATGCAAGATTTACGAAAAGGGATTTGGAGTGAATTAAGAACTAGAAAATCTATAAACACATATAGAAGAAATTTGCAACGTGCTTATATTGACCGAATGGAGTATTTAATGACCGAAGATCAAACCAGAATTACAGGACGTTTTGCTCGGTTTTCTACACGAACTAACATCAATGTAAATCAGTCTGATATTAGAGCAATTGCAAGAGCCGAATTAAAAACCCTACAACGCTCTGTTAGAGCAGCAGTAGGAAGAACAAGCAACCAAATGAGCAAAATACATTTGCAGGATGTGATAGAACGCATTAAGGATATTCTGGATCCAAAAAGTTAAATTCAAATATTTATAATTAATAAGAGGCTTCAAAATATTTTGAAGTCTTTTTATTTTTACTGCTTTTTTTTTGAAGTTTCTATCAATTCAAAAATCCCGAACTGTTAAGTCATAGTTAAAAAACAACTTCGATTAAACCATTCATTTTTATTATAGTCAAAAAAGCATAAATCTATAACTAAAAAAAAATGAAAAAATTAGTATTAATTGTAATGGCATTGGTAGCGATGCATGTAACAGCACAGGAGCATAAAAGAGAACATCAAAAAGGTGAAAAGCAAGAAAAGCATCAAAAATTTAAAGATTTTACACCTGAACAAATTGCAAAATTGAAAACCAAAGAAATGGCTCTTAAATTAGATCTTACGGAAGCTCAACAACGCGATATTGAAAAGATATATTTAGCTGATGCTAAACAGCGTCTAGCCACACGGAAAGAACGAAAATTTAAAAGAGAAAAAAATAATGGTAAAAAGCAGTCAAAAGATGAACGTTTTAATTTTATGAACAACCGATTAGACAATCAAATTTCTAATAAAAAAGAAATGAAACGTATTCTCTCTAAAGAACAATTTGAAA
>CAYRVY010000385.1:0-2653 GCA_964427695.1 uncultured Flavobacteriaceae bacterium | reverse complement strand
ATGATATTAAAAGTGAAGGAGAGTTGCTTTTAAATATGGCAAATATTCAGGAAACTGAAAAAGATTACATAGGAGCCGAAATTAATGCTGTTCGAGCCATTTCGTTAATTGAAACACTTCCTAAAAGTGATTATAACCTTGATACTTTATGGTCATTATATAATCTTATGGGGATAATTACAGGTAGGCTACAACAGTACGACTCTGCTATCGGCTATCATAAAGAAGCCTTGTCTATAAGTAATAAAATTTCCGGTAATTTTTATTATAACTTATCTTCTAATAACAATTTAGCCTTTATTTATGAAGAAAAGGAGGAATACCTTAATGCTCTATCAATTTATGAGGATTTAATCCAACAAGATAATCTATATCAAAACGACCCTTCTACTTACGCATTAATATTAGGGAATATAGCACATACTAAATTCCAATCTAATGAAAATGATGATGTAGAAATAGAAAAACAATTTAAAGAAGCCTATAAAATTAGCGATAGTATAAAAGATGAAATAGTAAAAATGACAATTTCAACATATTTTTCAGAGTTCCTTTTTTCTAGAAACGAAATGGATTCTGCATTGTTTTATGCTGAAAAAACATATAAAATTTCAAAGGAATTAAAATCTAACAATTTTGTCTCCAAATCCCTACTATTATTATCTAAAATAAATGAAGGAGAAGTTGGTAAAAAATATTTATATGAGCACATTAAACTAAACGACAGCCTTTTAAATAATGAAAGGAACATTAGAAACAAGTTTGCTAGAATAGAGTTTGAAACCGATAAAATTGAAGCAGAGAACATAAAAATATCCAAAGAACGATTGATTTTCTTATTGTCCTCAATCGGATTGTTAATCACTTTGTTATTATTATATATTATAATTAATCAACGCGCCAAAAATAGAAAGCTAGAGTTTGTGCAAAAGCAACAAGAAACAAACGAAGAAATTTATAACTTAATGTTAGCACAACAAGAGAAAATAGATGAAGGCAGAACTCAAGAAAAGAAACGAATATCAGAAGAATTACATGATGGTATTTTAGGACGATTATTTGGCACAAGATTTAGCTTGGATAGCTTAAATATGTTACAAACCGAAGGTGCTATAATAAAAAGAGAAGGCTATATTAATGAGCTTAAATTCATTGAAGATGAAATACGAAAAATTTCTCATGATTTAAACGCAGATTTTGTTACAGGATCGAGTTTTATGGATATTGTTAAAACACTAATCGAAACTCAAACACTTGCCTATGAATTAGAATTTTCCCTCAAAGAAGACGATGAAATACCTTGGGACAATGTATCTAATAAAACTAAAATCCATATTTATAGAGTGTTACAAGAAACCATGCAAAATATTCATAAACATGCCAAGGCTAAACATATAAAAATTAGTTTTGAATTAAAAAATAACGTAATTTTATTAATTGTTGAAGATGATGGCTCTGGGTTTAATGTAGCAAAAGCCAAAAAAGGGATTGGTATAAAAAATATAAATTCCAGAGTTAAAGAAATGCATGGAGAGGTAGAAATTAATTCTGAAATTGGTATTGGTACAAAAATAAAAATTAAAGTACCGTTTAATTAATAATTTAATTTTTTATGGAACAACATATAAGCATATTAATGGTAGATGATCATCCTATGATAATTGAAGGCTATCAAAACACCTTGTTAGCAACTAAAAAAGAAAATCAAAATCTTAACATAGATATTGCTTTAGATTGTGATATGGCAAATGAGTTGATTATGAAAGCAGCAAAACACACACCTTATGATGTGATTTTTTTTGATATTAGTTTGCCACCATCAAAAGACGGTCTTATTACTTCAGGAGAGGATCTTGCAAAAATAGCCAGAAAATATTTGCCAAATGCCAAAATTGTTATTTTAACGATGTTTAATGAGTCCTTTAGAATACTTAATATTATTAAAGGTATAAACCCAGAAGGGTTTTTAATAAAAAGTGACTTAACCTCTAGAGAATTGGCTGAAGCTTTTCAGCATATTTTAGAAAGCCCTCCATATTATAGCAGCACAGTAAATAACTTTTTAAACACATCAGTTACAAGCGATGTTTATGTGGATGAGATAAACAGAAAAATTCTTCATTTATTATCACAAGGAATAAGAACGAAAAAATTAATAGATCATATCGATTTATCTATGAGTGCTATTGAAAAAAGAAAAAAACAATTAAAGTTATTGTTCTCTGTCGAGGATGGAAAGGAAGAAACTTTATTAAAAGAAGCTAAAAAAAAGGGATTTATATAGTTAAAAAGTTAAAATTTAGTTTTTCTGCTAATTTTAAAACTCTGTAAAGCATTGTTATCATTGAATACTACGGTTTTTCCGCATCAAGTTTGCGGTTTTTCCGTAACAAAAAGTGCGCAATTATATTTAAATTTGAACTTTCAACAGTTAATTATTTTATCCCAAATTAATTATTTGTTGAAAAGCAATTAATTGACCCTTATGGCTAATCAAATTCCTATTTGTAGGCCATAAGGTTTTTTTATAAAAATGTGTTAAAGTTTTACTTTTCTGCTAATTTTAAAACTCTGTAAAGCATTGTTATCATTGAATATTACGGTTTTTCCGCATCAAGTTTGTGGCTTTTCCGTAACGAAAAGTGTACAATTA
>CAYRVY010000384.1:0-2656 GCA_964427695.1 uncultured Flavobacteriaceae bacterium | reverse complement strand
CCTTTTCCTCCTCTATTGGTAATTCTATAATCTTCAAGTTTTGAGCGTTTACCAAATCCGTTTTCAGAAACTACCAATATATTACTTTCCATATCATTAACAGAAATCATGCCTACAACTTCATCATTATCGTTAGCCAATCTAATACCTCTTACACCTGAAGCATTTCTGCCCATTGGTCGTGTTTTAGCTTCTTCAAAACGGATTGCTTTACCAGATTTTAATGCTAACATAACTTGGCTTTCGCCTGTGGTTAGTTTTGCTTCTAATAATTCATCGCCTTCTCTAATTGTTATAGCATTAATACCGTTAGTTCTTGGTCTGGAATATTGTTCTAAAGATGTCTTTTTAACTTGACCTTTCTTGGTTGCCATAATGACATAATGACTATTTATATAGTCATCATCTTTAAGATCATGCGTACAAATAAACGCCTTTACCTTATCGTCTTGTTCTATATTAATTAGGTTTTGAAAAGCTCTTCCTTTGGAAGTTTTGCTCCCTTCTGGAATTTCATAAACACGCATCCAAAAACATTTTCCTTTTTGAGTGAAAAACAACATATACTGATGATTTGTACCAACAAACATATGCTCTAAAAAATCTTCATTTCTTGTTGTTGAAGCTTTTTGCCCAACTCCTCCTCTATTTTGAGTTCTGTATTCTTTTAAAGATGTACGTTTAATGTATCCTGCATGAGAAATAGTAATCACAACTTTTTCGTTAGGAATCATATCTTCGATAGATAAATCTCCACCAGCATATTCAATAACAGAACGGCGTTCATCACCATATTTATCTTTTACCTGAAAAAGTTCTTCTTTAATAATATCCATTCTCCGTTCTTTTTTATCAAGAATGTCTTTTAAGTCTTCAATAGTGATTAATAGCGTGTCGTATTCTGCACGAAGTTTGTCTTGCTCTAATCCAGTTAACTGACGCAAACGCATCTCTACAATAGCTTTGGATTGAATTTCGGTTAACTTAAATGCTTCAATTAATTTTTGCTTGGCTTCATCCGTATTTGCTGATGCACGAATTAATCGTATAACTTCATCAATATTATCGGAAGCTATAATTAATCCTTCTAAAATATGTGCGCGTTCTTCGGCTTTACGAAGTTCGTACTTTGTTCTACGCACAACTACTTCATGACGATGTTCTACAAAATGTTTAATCATATCTTTTAGATTCAACATTTGTGGTCGTCCATTAACCAATGCAATATTATTTACACTAAACGATGTTTGTAATGCAGTATATTTATAAAGCTTGTTAAGAACAATATTTGGGATAGCATCTCGCTTTAATACATAAACGATACGCATTCCGTTTCTGTCAGATTCATCACGAATTGTAGCAATACCTTCTAATTTTTTATCATTAACTAAATCAGCAGTCTTTTTTATCATATCTGCCTTATTAACTTGATAAGGAATTTCTGTAACAATAATACTTTCTCTTCCTTGTACTTCTTCAATAACAGCCTTACCACGCATCATAATGCGACCACGACCAGTTTTAAAAGCTTCTTTAACTCCGTCATAGCCATAAATAATGCCACCTGTGGGGAAATCTGGAGCTTTAACATGTGTTATAAGCTCATCAATCTCTATATCATTATTTTCTATGTAAGCAATTATACCATCAACAACTTCTGATAAATTATGAGGAGGCATATTGGTAGCCATACCTACTGCAATACCAGATGCTCCATTAACTAAAAGCCCAGGAATACGTGTTGGTAAAACTGTTGGTTCCTGTAATGTATCGTCAAAATTGAGTTTGTGATCTACAGTTTCTTTTTCAATATCTGCAAGCATATCTTCAGATATTTTACGCATACGTGCTTCGGTATAACGCATTGCTGCAGGACTATCTCCATCTATTGAACCAAAATTTCCTTGTCCATCGACTAACATATACCGCAAACTCCATTCTTGAGCCATTCTTACCATTGCATCATAAACAGATGTATCTCCATGTGGATGATACTTACCTAAAACTTCACCAACTATTCTTGCCGATTTTTTATGTGCTGTATTGGCTCTAACACCCAATTCATGCATGCCATAAAGTACTCGTCTATGTACAGGTTTTAGACCATCTCTTACATCTGGAAGTGCACGTGACACAATGACTGACATTGAATAATCAATGTAAGCCGATTTCATTTCATCTTCAATATTAATTGGAATGAGTTTTTCTCCTTCTGCCATATAAAAATAAATTAGTTTTTTAGTAGGTTTTTTAAATCGAGCTAATATAAGAATTTTGTGAGTCTACAAGCTATTTTGAGCATGATTTTTAAGACTTTTTATCAACAATAAATTACATATTTTTCGTTAATAAGTAAAACCTAAAATATTTTGGTTTTTTTAAGTTTTTTTGTCATTTAATCTAATAAAAAATAATTAAGGTATAGTTTTTGCAATTTTAAACTTGTTTTTATTATTTTTAATGCTGATTAAGAAATATTTTTATGGATGATAATTTTTCACCAAGGGTAAAAGATGTTATTGCGTTTAGCAAAGAAGAAGCTTTGCGTTTAGGTCATGATTTTATTGGCACTGAGCACTTAATGCTTGGGCTTTTACGAGATGGAAATGGTAAAGCAATTGATATTTTAGGTGCTCTGGAAATAGACTTAAATCAT
>CAYRVY010000383.1:0-2662 GCA_964427695.1 uncultured Flavobacteriaceae bacterium | reverse complement strand
AAACGTTTTGTACGTCTGCCAACACAATAGATGTTTTTAAACTTTAATTCTTCAGCAGAAATATTTGTAATTATAGATTCTACAGCATTCTTGCTTGTAATAATTACATTTTTTATTTCAGATTTTAAGATAAATGGTTTTATTCTGTTAAAGTTGATTTTAATAAAATCACTGCTTTCTACTTTAATATCGTTATGAAATAATTCCGATTGCGCATCAGTTAGAGTTTTTGTAGAATATATGTTTACTTTTTTATCTACTTGTTTTAGTTCATTCATCAATCGTTTTCCACCACGTTCAATAATAAAATTAGCACAAAAAGCAGCCATTTTGTGATGGTTGCCTAATTTTTCGTTTCGAGTAATTTCAATTTTTTTTGTGCCATCTCTATTTAAAAGCACGCCTTGAAACGACACTTGTTCGTCTTTAATATATGCAATTGCACCAATTGGAGCAGTACAACCACCTTCTAAAAGGTTTAAAAACTTACGTTCAATGGAAGTGCAAATTTCTGTTTCCTCATGGTTTAATTGGGCACAAATAGCTTTTATATCTTCGTCCTCTTCTAAAGCGGTAATCATAATTGCTCCTTGAGCTGGAGCTGGAATCATCCAATCTAAATTAATAGCGTTTTTTGGTCTTAAATTAATGCGCCCTAAACCAGCAGCAGCGAAAATAGCTCCATTCCAATCACTATCTTCAACTTTTTGTAAGCGTGTATTTACATTGCCACGTAAGTCAACTAATGTATGAGTTGGATATCGATTTAACCATTGTGCTCTACGTCGTAAACTTCCTGTAGCAATAACAGCATCACGTTGCGATAAAAATTCTTCATTGTCTTTATAAATGAGAGTATCTCTTATGTTTCCGCGTTTTAAAACAGCAACTTGCACAATACCTTTTGGTAAAATTGTTGGTACATCTTTTAAAGAATGTACTGCAATATCAATATCGTTATTGAGTATTGCAATGTCTAAAGTTCTGGTAAATATCCCAGTAATTCCGAGTTCGTACAAGGGTTTATCTAAAACTAAATCGCCTGTCGATTTTTCGGGAACAAGCACAGTTTTATGACCGAGTTGTTCCAGCATTTGTTGCACAGTTTTTGCCTGCCAAAGAGCAAGTTGGCTTTCGCGTGTGCCAATTCTAATAATTTTAGACATTTGTAGAAGTTTCTAACTGAAACACTTTTTTTATAAGTTCAAGACTTTCCTCTGAAGAAGCATCATCGCTTTTTAAATGATGTGCAAAGTGATTGGTAATTTTTTGAATAATATTGTTGCTAATTAATTCAGCATGTTCTTTATTAAAATTAGGAATTTTTTTGCGTTGTGTTTCTAGTTCGGCAGTTTTAAAATCTAATAGTTTGCTTTTTAAGGCCTTAATAGTTGGTGCAAATTTTCGAGCTTCTAACCAACTATTAAACTCGGTATTAACTTCTTCTATAATAGCTTCGGCAAGAGGAATATGTTTTTTTCTTTTTTTGAGGGTTTTATCTGTTATTTGAGATAAATCGTCTAAATGAACAAGCGTAACGTTTTTTAATTCTTCAACATTTTCATTCACGTTTTTTGGGATAGATAAATCTAAAATCAAAAGAGGTTTACTGGTTTGAATGATTTGCTTATCAATAGTTGGGTTTTGAGCTCCTGTCGCTACAATTAAAACATCAGATACATTTATTTCTTCTTGTAGATTAGCATAATCTTTAACATCGAGATTAAATTTTCCAGCAATTCGTTCTGCTTTGTTTTTTGTTCTATTAATTAAAGTGATTTTATCGTTTTTGGTATGCTTTACCAGATTTTCGCAAGTATTTCTGCCGATTTTTCCAGTACCAAAAAGTAAAATATTTTTTCTAGAAATATCTGTAACATTTTTAAAAATGTATTGTACTGATGCAAAAGAAACAGAGGTTGCTCCTGAAGAAATTTCAGTTTCAGTTTTAATTCGTTTGCTTGCTTGTATTACAGAATTTATTAGACGTTCTAAAAAAGCATTTAATAAGCCATGTTTTTTTGAATTTTTTGCACTATTCTTTAATTGACTTATAATTTCAAAATCACCAAGTATTTGGCTGTCAAGCCCGGATCCAACTTTAAACAGATAAGAGACGGCTTCTTTATTTTTATAAACATGAGCTACTTTTTGAAATTCGTCTATAGTGCCTTCAGTATTATCGCAAAGCAACTTTATGAGTTGAAATGGATGCTGTGCAAAACCATAAATTTCGGTTCTATTGCAGGTAGATATGACTAATAAACTCTCAATATTATTTTCTTTGGCTTGGTTGAGCAAAGTAGATTTCGAAATTACATCTAAACTAAAACGACCTCTAATTTTGGCATCTGCTTTTTTATAGCTTAAACCTATAATATAAAACGAATATCCTTTAGAATCATTAGACTGCTCCATTACATTATTTAGAATTTCGGATACAAAAATAGATAGCTACGCTTGAAAAAAGTAACGCTGAAAGAACTATTAGTATCGTTTCTGGGTTTTTAAATTTTATTTTTAATATTTTATGATAAATGTCATACTTTTGCACTATTATCAGCACTTTATTTAGAATGAATATAATTAGCAAACATAAATTAAACCAAATAAACAAATCAGAAAATATCGCTATGAGTTCATATAACGAAACGAAAATAGA
>CAYRVY010000382.1:0-2669 GCA_964427695.1 uncultured Flavobacteriaceae bacterium | reverse complement strand
TCGCAATATAAACACAAAGGCTCTTTTGAAGGTTGGCTTAAACGAATTGTTATTAATACCGCTTTACAACGCTACAGGAGTAAAGGTGTTTTTAATATTATAAATGAAAATAGTATTGAGGATGTTTTAGTAGAAATAGAAGATAATAATGCTATTGATATAGATTTTTTATTATTAACCATACAAGAATTGCCTGATAGGTATCGCCTTGTCTTCAACCTTTATGCATTAGATGGATATTCGCATAAAGAGATAGCAAAAATGCTTCATATTACAACAGGAACAACAAAATCTAATCTTGCCAGAGCAAGAATGATTTTAAAAAATAGAATTGAAAATTATAAAGCGACTTTAAACTCGCAATCATTATAATGAGTGATAAAAAAAACATAGACAGATTGTTTCGGGAGAAGTTTAGAGATTTTGAAGCTACTCCCAGTGATTCTGTTTGGGATAATATATCTACAGAATTACACAGCTCTAAAAAAAGAAAAAAACGTATCCCAATATGGTGGCGCGTTGCAGGTGTAGCTGCAGCTTTATTGTTACTGTTCACTATTAGTCAAATTGTACTAAATAACAATACTACAAACTCTTCAAAGGAAACCATTGTAGATATCGATTCTAAAATAGATTCGGAAAATACTAATATAAAAGATGCCATTAAAAGTGAAAATGCTATTGCTGAAGAAAAAAATATTTCAGAAGGGCTTAAATCTGAATCTTCTAAAATATCGTCTAATAGCTCTATAGCTAACTCTGACACTACTCCTTCAAAGAATTATAATCCTGTTACTATACCTGAAAACAAAAATGTAACTGTGAATAATAAAATTCAAAACGATAATCGTAATATTTCTAGTATTAACAAAGATGTATTGGCGAAACCTCCATCAGAAAAATCAATTAATGCAATTGCAAATATTAATGATTCGAATTTGTATAAAGATAAAGTTGATACTAATATCAATAAAGCAAAAATTGATGAGTTTTTAAATCCTGATAAAACTACTTCAGATACAAAAAAAGCTATAAAGACTACTTTAACTAATGTTGATGAAAATGGAACAGAATCAGAAAAATTTAATGCTATAATAGAAGAAGATAAATTGTCTATAACTGAAGTAATTGCAGCTAGTGAAGGTAAGAATATTGAAGAAACTACGGATGAGGAATTTGAGAGATGGAAAATCGCCTCTAATATTGCTCCAGTTTACTTCAATACTTTTGGAAAAGGCTCCTCAATACATCCTCAGTTTAACAATAACTCAAAAACTGGAAACATTAATATGAGTTATGGCATTTCAGGGAGTTATGCTATTAATAAAAAATTAAGTGTGCGTACTGGAGTAAATAAAGTAAATCTTGGTTATAGCACTAATAATGTAATTGTTTTTGTTAATGTTAACAGCCCAAGCAATTCTCAATTATTAAGAAATGTTAAATTGAACCAAACAGGTCAAAACATTTCTTTTATAAGTGTTGAAGTGTTCAATTTCGCACAAGTCCCAGACATGCTCAATGATTTTATAAAATCTTCAATAGATCAAAGGTTAGGATTTATCGAAATCCCTCTAGAATTAAAATATAAAATTTCGAATAAAAAAATGGGTATTAATATAATTGGTGGATTTAGTGCTTTGTTTTTAAACGATAACGAAATTTATTCAGTTTTGGATGGCAATAGTACATTATTAGGAAAGGCTACAAATATTAATAACACCAGTTTTAGTGCAAATTTTGGACTGGGATTCGATTTTAAAATTTTAGATAAGTTTAATTTAAATCTTGAACCTGTATTTAAATATCAGTTAAATACGTTTAATAATACTTCGGGTAATTTTAAACCTTATTTTATTGGTATTTATTCTGGTTTAAGCTTTAAATTTTAGTTTTGTTAGTTGGTTAGATTGGTTGTTGTAGCTTCAAATTTTTGAGTTGCAATGATAACAAAAGCTGCTCTGCGCCAAGAGCAGCTTTTTCTTTATTTACACTCTTTTAACTTATTCAATACGATTTGTCTTGCTGTATCATTTAAAGTTCTTGTGTCTTTAATTGTTAAATTGGCTGTTTCTAAAAACCTGTGCTTAATAACACGCATTAAACCTGGTCCTCCGCTAAAGATAGTATAAGAAAAACGTCTTTTATTATCTAAAAAAGTTAATGGTACAATTGGGATTTTATGGTTAATGGCTAATCTAAATGCGCCATCTTTAAAAACATCTAATAGTATCTTCTCGTCTGGGACTCCTGCTTCAGGAAAAATACAAATACTCAAACCTTGATTTAGCCTTTTTTGTGCTCTTAAAAACACAGCTTGCCTACTTTTAACACTACTTCTATCTACCAAAATACAGGTCTTTTTATAAAAGAATCCAAACAGAGGTATTTTTGCTAATTCCTTTTTGCCGACAAAAACAAATGGTCTTTTTACAGCAACTAACATTAACATAATATCAACCATCGAGGTGTGGTTTGCAATAAACATGTAACTTTTTCCTTTTTCAAGGGATTGTTCATTTTTAATTTTCCAACGAAATCCCATTCCAATTAAAATAATTTTGGCCCAAAAACGAGCTATCCTAAAAAACATAGGATACCATTCTTCTCTTGAAACAGAAATAATAAGAATCGGAAATAAGATTATAATAGGTACAATTACAAGAATG
>CAYRVY010000381.1:0-2674 GCA_964427695.1 uncultured Flavobacteriaceae bacterium | reverse complement strand
AAAATTCCTAAAGAATTAATCGTGCATAACGATTTAAGAATAGACGATTACTATTGGTTAAACGATAGAGATAATCCAGAAGTGTCTAATTATTTAGAGCAGGAGAATGCTTATTGCGAGAATATAATGTCTCACACAAAAGACTTTCAAAAAGATTTATTCGAAGAAATGAAATCTCGCATTAAGGAAGATGACGAGTCTGTCCCTTATAAATTTAATGGTTATTGGTATATCGTAAAATTTGAAAAAAGTAAAGATTATCCAATTTACACAAGAAAGAAAGAAGTCTTAACTGCAAAAGAAGATATTTTATTCGATTGTAATGAAATGGCTAAAGATCATTCCTATTTTAAACTTGTAGGTATTAGTATAAGCCCAAACAATAATTTAGTTTCCTTCGGAATTGATACTGTAGGCAGACGACAATACACTCTACATATAAAAAATATAGTTACTGGAAAAACGTATAAAGATACTATTAAGAATACAACCGGAGGAGCAACTTGGGCAAACGATAATATAACATTGTTTTATACCTCTAAAAATGAGCACACTTTGCGTTCCGATAAAATATTTAAACATAAACTTGGTAATGAGGTTAAAAACGATGTATTAACTTTTAGTGAAGACGATGATACTTTCGGAACTTCAGTTTATAAAACTAAATCAAAAAAATATATTGTAATTGCAAGTTATAGCACACTTACAACCGAGTTTCAAATATTAAATGCAAATAATCCTGATGGTAAGTTCAAATTATTTCAACCAAGAGTTAGAGGTTTAGAATACAGCATTAATCATTACCAAAATGAGTTCTTTATCGTTACAAATGCTGATAATGCGACTAATTTTAAATTAATGAAAACCCATGAAAATTCTACCGAAATCTCAAATTGGAAAGGCCTTATTGCACATCGAGAAGATGTGCTTTTAGAAGGTATCGATATATTTAAGGACTTTTTAGTAATTAGCGAAAGATGTAATGGGTTAAACGAAATTAGGATTAGACGTTGGGACAATTCAGATGAGTATTATTTACCATTCAATAACGAAACTTATACTGCATATACAACAACAAATATAGATTTTGATACAACAATTCTGCGTTATGGCTATAATTCGCTAACAACACCTTCCTCCATTGTTGATTTTGATATGGTAACAAAAACCAAAGAAATAAAGAAAGAGCAGGAAGTATTAGGTGGAAAATTTAAAAAAGAAAATTATATTTCAGAACGTGTTTGGGCAACAGCACAAGATGGAACCAAAATTCCAATCTCTTTAATGTATCATCGTGACACTCAAAAAGATCAATCTACTCCATTGTTATTATATGCTTATGGTTCTTATGGCTCCACTATAGATCCATTTTTCTCTACAATTAGATTGAGTTTGCTGGATCGAGGTTTTATTTATGCTATAGCACATGTAAGAGGTGGGGAATACTTAGGGCGACATTGGTATGAGAATGGAAGATTACTTCAAAAAATAAATACATTTACCGATTTTATAGAGTGTTCAACATTCTTAATCGAAAACCAATATACATCAGCAAAACACCATTACGCAATGGGAGGAAGTGCAGGAGGATTGTTAATGGGAGTTATAGTTAATTTAGCTCCAGAACTTTATAACGGAATTGTTACTCAAGTTCCTTTTGTAGATATAATAACTACGATGTTAGACGAAAACATACCACTCACAACAGGAGAGTATGATGAATGGGGAAATCCTAATGACAAAGAATATTATGATTATATTAAATCATATTCGCCTTATGATAATGTTGAAGAAAAAGCCTATCCCAACCTATTAATTACAACAGGTTTACACGATTCTCAAGTACAATATTGGGAGCCTGCAAAATGGATAGCTAAATTAAGGACTCTAAAAAAAGACGATAATATTTTATTGTTAAAAACCAATATGGAAGCTGGTCATGCAGGAGCTTCTGGTCGTTTTGAAGCTTTAAAAGAAGATGCTCTAGAATATGCCTTTTTATTAGATTTAGAAGGCAAAAACAAATAATTTCAAAAAATTCTTCTATTTTTGTCAAGTTTAAAAGCTACATTTAATAGATTTGTAGCTCATAATAATATTTTATGAAACAAAATAAACACGTATTTAATAATGTGTTAGACCTTATAGGAAATACACCACTTATTAAATTAAATACAATAACTTCAGGCTTTGAAGGCGAGTATTTAGCAAAAGTAGAAGCTTTTAATCCAGGACACTCCACAAAAGATAGAATAGCACTTTATATTATTGAAGAAGCAGAGAAAAGAGGAATCCTTTCCAAAGGAGACACTATTATTGAAACTACTTCTGGTAATACAGGTTTTAGTATCGCTATGGTAAGTATAATTAAAGGATACGAATGTATTTTGGCTGTAAGTTCTAAATCTTCTACAGATAAGATTGATATGCTTAAATCGATGGGAGCAAAGGTTTATATTTGTCCTGCTCATGTTAGTGCAGACGATTCTAGATCTTACTATCAAGTAGCAAAGCGTTTGCATGAAGAAATAAAAGGTTCAGTCTATATTAATCAATATTTTAACCAATTAAATATTGAAGCTCACTATAAAACTACAGGACCAGAAATTTGGTCACAAACTGAAGGAAAAATCACTCATTTAGTAGCTTGTAGCGGAACAGGAGGAACTATTTC
>CAYRVY010000380.1:2287-2676 GCA_964427695.1 uncultured Flavobacteriaceae bacterium | reverse complement strand
CAAACATTCTTTATGAAAGAACTACACCTTGGTCAAAACTAACTATTTTTAATGACAGTATAAACGTATCAACAAAAGCACACTTTGAACAGGCTTTACATGAATTGTATAAATCTTCTAATGAAAAAAAGATGTCCTGATTTATGTAAATTAGATGATTTCGGACACCTAACTTATTTAAGTTTATAATTTTAGTGCTAAATCAAATTGTAATATGAAGACAATTATTTTTCTATTGTGTAGTTGTGTTCTGTTTTCCAGTTGCTATAGTTATAAGAGTGTCAATATATCAACCCATGAAATTCTTGCTGATAAAAAGTATATGATAGCAACCAAGGATACAAAAATAAAAGCTAAAATTTATAAACTAAACGACAGTACAATAGCTT
>CAYRVY010000380.1:0-2244 GCA_964427695.1 uncultured Flavobacteriaceae bacterium | reverse complement strand
AATTAAAAAACGAAAGTTTTCTATAGGTAAAACTATTGGCATGACACTATTAACTATTAGTGTAATAGGAATTCTTTTTAGTAATAGTATAAGTATAGGTCCAAACAGTCCAATACAGGGTTCCAATTAAACCTATTATTAATTGTTAAATTTATAATTTTTGAGTACTAAATAAATTTTTAAAATAATATAAAACACAAATATCATGAAAACAACAATCTTAATTTTAAGCCTTATGCTGTTACAAAGCTGTAGTAATAACGACGACACCTTTACACCAACATTACCACCAGCAACCCAAACTGGTGAAAATACTTTTGGTGCCTACATAGATGGCAAACTACTTACACCGCGTGATGGCGATGGTACTTTTGGTAGTCCTGATAGAGGGATGAGGTTTTGGGTGTCGCCACCTCCAGGGATTACTTACGATGAACTTCATGTTAGAGATTTTAAAAGCGGAACAGGTGGGATAATCAAAATTCACTTTGATGATTTAGATCAAAATGGGGAAGGAACTTTTACAATCAATGAAAGCAATTGTGAAGACGGTATAGATGCAAATGACAATATAAATATTACGAGTAGATGGTGGAATGAAGCCACACAAACCTTTAAATGGTATTGTTCTATTGAAAATGGAGGAATAATAGTCATATCAAGGCTTGATTTAGTTAATAGGATTGTATCAGGTACATTTAGTTGTACGATGCAAAATAGAGATGACTCAAATGACATTATAGAAATAACTCAAGGGCGTTTTGATATTAATCGTTCTACTTTAGAATACACAAATTTCCCTTAAAATAAAAAGGGAGTTACGCCAATAACTCCCCAATTTAACAAACAATCGAATACAATTATTTATTAACAAGTGCTGAAAAAATCAGCACACAAACTTTTCAAAAATATGAAGAAATTAATTACAATTACAAGTTTTTTGCTATTTATTAGCATTGGTTATGCACAAGATGCTACCGAAGTAAAAATTGACAGTATGCTCGTCAATATTGATAAATCAACATTAACCTCAGGCATACTCTATGAGAGAGTTTATCCTTGGGCAGCATTGACTACGTTCAATGAAAGTGCTGAAAATGTATCTAGTGTAAAGCATTTTGAACAAGCATTGCATGAATTATATAGGGCTTCTAATGAACAAAAATTTGCCAATTACAAAGAGTTTAGAAAAAAAAATGTTTCTAAAAAACAAGAGCATAAAGTAGATATAGGAATATTAAATGCCAGTTTTCAAAAACTCAACTACAACCAAGAGGATGAAAGTATGGGAGGGTTGCGCTTAGAAGAAAATAAATTTGAACAAATTGAAGGGAAATCTCCTTTTTTAGACAGCCATACTTTTATCGTTGCACCACTAAAGGATTATTTAAGAGGAACTATGATTACTTACAATTTTGACAGTTCATTTTTGTTTGACGTAGCAAGCACCAAAAAATTAACATCGCTAACCGTAAATTTTGGGAACAAAAGAACGTATCTTGTTTATAAAGAAGGTGTTTTTGTAAACAAATCTATTCAAATACGTTATACCGAAACAGGCTATAAAACATTGATAAGTACGGCTGTTTTTGCGGATGGAACACAAATAACAACCAAAGGAAAACTGCATGTAAAACTTCCTAATCTAACAACAATGTCAACTGATAATGGAACGGAAGATGGAGTACATGTTAACACAACACTACCATTTCAGGGCTATGATGAATCTGCGCCCATTTATGGAGAGTTAGAATACCGTATTTTTTACCACAAAGATGCCACTGGAAACTACGAGCGCACTTTATTAAAACCCATTGTTATTATTGATGGTTTTGATCCAGGAGACGAACGCAAAATAAGTGATGCTGATTCTACTTTACCAGACGAAGACCATAATTCTATTGAGGAGATGATGATTTATACAAATGAAAATAATGATCCTGTTGATATAATTAACGAGTTAAGAAAGCCTGAGAATGGTGGCTACGATGTCATCATCGTAAACCATCCAACCTATACACGAGGCACAAAAACCATAGATGGCGGTGCAGACTATATAGAGCGTAATGGTTTAAACCATGCTAGTTTTTACCAATTTTTAAACAGTGAGATTTTTGCCAATGGTAGTAGTGAGAAGTTGGTTGTTGTTGGTCCAAGTATGGGCGGTCAAATAAGTAGGTATGCTTTAGCATATATGGAAAAAAATAATATACCTCATAATACCAGACTTTGGGTAAGTATAGA
>CAYRVY010000379.1:0-2690 GCA_964427695.1 uncultured Flavobacteriaceae bacterium | reverse complement strand
GGTTGTGTTCCTGTGGTTGCTGTATAAGAAAAACTTTGACCTTTTACAGTTGTATTATGAGTGGTTACAACCATGGTGTCTATTGGAATTTTTCTGCTCTGACTGTAAGATAGAAGTACTCCCAGAAAGAATAGGAGAAGTGCTGATTTTTTCATTGTTATGGTTTTAGTTAGTTTTGAATGTTACGAAAATACTATTTTATGTGCTACAGTTGTGTAAATTAACATTTATTAACAAGAAGCTAAAACCCTTCAAAAACGCCTAATCCAAATAAGGCAAAATCATACTTTACAGGATCTTGTACATCAAGGTTTCTTAAAGCTAAATCTAATTCTAATAAAGCCTTTGCATCGTTTTGTTTTCTGGATAATAATCCAAGTTTTCTGGCAACATTTCCAGAATGCACATCTAAGGGACAGGAAAGTTGAGCAGGAGAGAGGTTTTGCCAAATGCCAAAGTCAACACCAGCATTATCGTTTCTAACCATCCAACGTAAAAACATATTCAACCTTTTAGCAGCCGAATTTTTAAGCGGATCGCCAATATGCTTTTGTGTTCTCGGCAAATGCTCAATCTCAAAAAATGCTTTTTTTAATTCGTGAATAGATAGTTGTAACGAATTTGTTTTTGCATGCTTTTTAAAAACAGATTCTAATCCATTATGTTTTAAATAAATGTGTTTTAAACTTTTTATAAACTGAATAAAATCATTGCCATTAAAAGTACGATGCACAAAGTGGAGCAGTTGTTCTAAATCTGTATCTTGATGATTTACTACAAAATCGTATGGCGAATTATCAAGCAATTGCATCATTTGTTTTGCGTTTTTTATGATACTTTTTCTATTTCCCCAAGCAATCGTTGCTGTTAAGAATCCAGCTATTTCGATGTCTTCTTTTTTAGTGAATTGATGTGGTACTTGTATTGGATCACTTTCAATAAATGTTGTGTTGTTGTATTGTACAACTTTAGAATCTAAAAAGTCTTTGAGTTCTTTTTTATTTAACATAAAACTTGCCACTATCCCGATAGCTATCGGGACACGAATATTTGGTTATAAATGTAATGATTAAATATAAAAATATTCTTAATTTTTGATAAGTATATCAATAGAGTTTTTTTATTTTAAATAAAAAAACTAAATTCGCTTTGCTAATAATGTCATCGATTTGTGATGCTGTACCGAAACAAATCTTGATAAATTAATTAAGAAACAATTTAAATGTTTCATGTAATAGTACTTTTATTGAAACAAAGCATTTACATCCAAATAAAAGTGGTTTATAAGCTCCTTATCGATTAATACTATAACACTTTTAGCTTTTATGGCTTGAGAGAAAATATTTGACAATTAAATAATAAAATGATTAAAAACATAATACTTACTCCATTTCAAAAGTTTGTTAAAACTGGAAGCATTGCAGGAATGCTTCTTTTTGGAACTACTATAATAGCATTAATTTGGGCAAATTCGCCTTATGGATATTTATATGAATCGTTATTGCAGTATGAAATTGGTATAAGTTTTAGAGATTTTGAACTAAAAAAACCACTATTGCTTTGGATTAATGATGGGTTAATGGCAATATTCTTTTTCTTAATTGGTCTAGAGTTAAAAAGAGAGCTACTTGATGGCGAAATTAATACACTCAAAAAAGCGGCATTTCCATTAGTAGCTGCATTAGGAGGTGTTGTTGTACCAGTAGGTTTGTATTTATTTTTAAATGAAAACCCAGAAGCTACAAAAGGTTGGGGAATACCAATGGCAACAGATATTGCCTTTGCTTTAGCCATATTAAGTTTATTAGGCAAAAGAGTACCAATAAGTCTAAAAGTGTTTTTAACAGCATTTGCTATTATTGATGATATAGCTGCAGTAGCCGTTATTGCAATATTTTATAGTACACAAATAAATGTAATGTTATTAATTTATGGAGCTACTTTAATTCTTCTTCTCGGAATATTTTATCGATATCAAAAGTACTCTATTGAAATTGGTTTAATAATAGCCCTATTTATTTGGTTTTTATTTTTAAAATCTGGAGTACATCCTACAATAGCAGGTGTTCTATTAGCATTTACCATTCCGATAAATAGAAGAATTAAGATAAAATCGTTGGCAGAAGATCTTTTTTCAATTTCAAGTAAAATTGTAAATGCACCTGATGATAAAAAAAAGCACATACTGTCAAATATCGAAATGGAATATATAAAAAATTTAGATGAATTAACTCATAAGGCTGTATCACCACTACAACAACTTGAGCAAAAGCTTCATAGTATGACAGCTTTCTTCATTTTGCCTGTTTTCGCCTTTGCAAACGCTGGTGTTGTAATAAGCCCTTATTATGACTATGATTTTCATTTAATGACAAACATTATTATAAGTTTATTTGTTGGTAAAATAGTAGGTGTGTCTTTATTTTCTTATTTGGGCATTAAGTTTAAAATTACCGAACTACCAAAAGGATTACGATTTAAACAAATAATTGGTGTTGCTGCAATAGCTGGAGTAGGTTTTACAATGTCTATTTTTATTGATCATTTAGCATTTGCTGGTGATGAAAGAAGTATAACCTCTGCAAAAATTGGGATAATTATTGGGTCATTAATTTCAGGAATTGTTGGCTATACTATTTTACGATTGGTAAGTAAAGAGAGAAAATGAAAACTAATTAAATGTTTTGAAT
>CAYRVY010000378.1:0-2695 GCA_964427695.1 uncultured Flavobacteriaceae bacterium | reverse complement strand
ACAACAGCTGCAGTAATGCTACCAAACATCAAACCAATGATGAGTATTGCCATCGTATCTCTAACTTTTGCTGAAACCATCATGACTGCAAGAAGCACTAAAAAACTACCTAAACTTGCTGCAATTACCAAACTCCATTTAGTAAGTAAAAGTGTAGCGAAAAAGCCTCCAAAAATAGATGCTCCCATAATTACTAATGCAACACCTAAACTCGCTCCCGAAGTTATACCAAGTACAAAAGGTCCTGCGAGTGGGTTTCTAAAAAGGGTTTGCATTAACAATCCTGAAATGCCTAAACCAGAACCAACCAAAACAGCAGTAAATGCTTTAGGCAATCTATAATTCACAATAATATGTTGCCAAGCATCATTATCAATGTTGTTTCCAAGTAAACTATTAAACACATCTTTAACAGGAATAGAAACAGAACCTAAATTAATATTTGTAAAAAAGCAGAATATTAATATGATTGTTAAAATTAGAAAAGAAAATTTGTATGTATTTTTCTGATTCAATTACTCTAAAGGTTTAAAAAAGAAAGGTACATAGTTTTCTAATAATTCTGGATGGCAAATTTTTATAATATCTTTTAGCACTAAATCTGGTCGTGCCGTACCCAATTCGTAATACAAAACGCCACCGGTTTTTCCTGTTGTGTTTGAAAATGTATATATGTTTTTGGTCGTATAAGCATCAAATTTTGTGTAATGCTCGTTAGCTTTTTCAAGTGCTTCCAAACTTTTATAATAGGAAGGGCTTAACCATATATCTGCCTTTTTAGCTTTATCAAAAACGGCTTCAAAACTCAAAGCCAAACTACCTTTTCCAAAAGTTTCATTCCATAAATAATTTACGTTTGCATCTTTTAAAAATTGTGCTTCAGGACTTGTTCCGTTAGGTAAATACCAAATGTCTTTGTGCATCGCTCCACTTAAAATTGTAGGTTGGTTTATTGCTTTTTTTGCTAATTCTTTGGCTTTTAAATAATTATTTTCAATGCTGTTAAAAATTGAATCTGCTTCTTTTTCTTTATCAAAAAGTACTCCAAAAAACTTAATCCATTCTGCTTTTGCAAGAGCAGAATTCTCTACCCAATCACCATTGTAAATCACAGGAATATTTGCTTTTTTAATGGTTTCTAAAGTTTTGTTGGTTCCGTTAACACCAAAAGCAACAACCAATTCTGGATTTAATTCTAATAAGACTTCGGTATTTATACCTTCGTTTTTCCCAAGCTCACGGACAAATCCATCATCAATTCGTTGTCTTATCTTTTCAGAAGAAACATAATTTGTTCCTGGAAAACCAACCAAAGTTTGTTCAACATCGAGTAATTCTAAAAAAGGAATGTGTGTTGTTGAGGTTACAACAATAGATTTTACAGGAACATTTAAAGTAGCATCAGATGTATCTCCAAAAGTGTCAACCAATTTTGTGCCATTATCTAATAGCTGATAATGATATACTTTGTCCGAATCTGGCCAAGGGGTTTTTATTTCTAATATTTTATAACCGTCAAAATCTGTGATTGAAAATCCTTTAGCATATTTTAATTGAACAGTTTTTCCATCAACTTGCTCTAGCAATTTTTTTGTCGGTTCGCTTTTACAAGATAATAGTGTTGCGATTACCAGTAATGTAAGGATGTTTTTCAAAATTCGAATTTATTTTTCAAAAGTAATATTATTTATTTAGTTGATATAGACCTGTCTGGTTTTAAAAACCAGACAGGTCTTGTTTAAAACAGGAATTTTAATATCTTTACATCGAAATTTGGTTTGACAAAGTCCTAAATAAAAATTTGTTTGGCATTATAAGATACCAAAACAAGTTTGTTACGATTAAGTCGATTAAAAGGGAATCAGGTGAAGCGATTGACGATTGTTGATTGATGATTTACGAATTTTGAATTCTAAAATCTAAAATCTAAAATCTAAAATCTCCAGTCCTGAACTGTTCCCGCAACTGTAATCTTAGTCACATTTTTTATTTGTGATGCTTATTGCAAAAACTTCAAAAACCACTGGAGGATGAGATTGCTACAGCAAAATTAATTTTGCTTCGCAATGACATTTCTGGGAAGGTAAGCAATAAGACGAGAGTCAGGAGACCTGCCATTTTCAAAACAAATAAGTCAAACTTTCGGGATAAAAGTTAAGGTATGTTTTACCATATCATTTCCGAGTAAATTATTAATTACGATGAACAAACAAACATCTATTTTTGGTATGCTGTGTTTTGGTATATCATTATTTGGTTATGCACAACAGCTTCCGATAGCAATTGGGACAGACTCATTAAAAGTAGAACAACTTGAGGAAGTTGTTATTACAGATTCAAAATTCAAATTAAAAAGAGAACATTCAGGAAAAGTGATTACTAAAATCACTCAAAAAGATTTGCAGCAAGCACAAGGAAAAACGATTGCTCAAATTATTAATGAAACCGCTGGAATAGAAATTAATGGTACAAAAAGTAATGCAGCACAAAATTTAGGTTACTTTGTTCGTGGTGGACGAAATCGCCAAGTTTTAATTGTAATTGATGGTATTGCAGTAACAGATGCTTCACAAATTGCAAACGATTACGATTTACGTTTATTAGATGCAGACCAAGTAGAATCTATCGAGATTTTAAAAGGTGCTTCAAGTACCTTGTATGGTTCTGTAGCAGCAACTGCAGTTATAAATATTAA
>CAYRVY010000377.1:0-2705 GCA_964427695.1 uncultured Flavobacteriaceae bacterium | reverse complement strand
ATAAATCTATTTTAGAAAACAATCTTTTTGGTGTTGATATAAATGAAGAAAGTGTAGAAATAGCTCAATTATCACTTTGGTTGCGTACCGCACAAAAAGGCAGAAAGCTGTCTAACCTAAATAATAATATTAAATGTGGAAACTCTTTAATTGACGACCCAGAAATTGCAGGAGACAAAGCGTTTAATTGGAATATCGAATTTAAAGATATTATGGATAAAGGTGGTTTTGATTGTGTGATTGGGAATCCTCCTTATGGAGCTGAATTACCATCTCAACACGTTAAATTTTATAGAAATCATTATAAAACTGTAATAGGTCATTCTGAAATTTATTACTTATTTATAGAAAAAGCGATAAAAAATCTCATTTCTAAAAATGGATTAATAGGATACATTATTCCAAACGCCTGGTTATCTAATAAATATGCATCAAAAGTTAGAGAATTGCTAATTAATGAGACCGAAATAAATTATCTGATAAATTTCAATCGAAAAATCATTTTTAAAGATGCTAATGTTGAAACTTCCATATTTATAATAAAAAATAAAACTC
Organism: uncultured Flavobacteriaceae bacterium; assembly: GCA_964427695.1. Lineage (GTDB taxonomy): Bacteria > Bacteroidota > Bacteroidia > Flavobacteriales > Flavobacteriaceae > PRS1. Next base: position 2,150 of record CAYRVY010000377.1, on the reverse strand, counting down.
CAAATGAAACTAATAAAACTTTCGTTGGACAAGATTTAGATTCAATATATTTATACAATCAATCTGAATGGAGAAATAATCAAAACTTCTTGATGTCATTTGCTCCAAATAGCAAGGTTAATGCAATTATTCAAAAAGTAAATTCAAGTAAATTTAAATTGAGTGAAAAATTGGATATATCAAATGGAATAAAACCTTATCAAGCAGGGTATGGAATTAATTTTGAGGGAGTCCCTTTGACTTCAGAAAATGTGAAAACAAAAATATATCATTCCAATATTGAAGAAAATCAACTATTCAAAAAAGAATTAAAAGGTAAAGGTGTAAATAGATATTCTTTAAACTGGGAGGTAGGATTTATAAAATGGGGAAAATGGTTAATGTCACCTAAAAGCGAGCATTATTTTGAACAACCAAAAATTTTAATTCGACAAATTATTAGCGACTACTTTTTCGCTGTTTTAGATCAACAAAAATATTATGCTGACCAATCTCTTTACATTTGTACTAACTTCCCAAATAAAGAGGAAAATCTCAGTTTTTATTTAGCCTTATTAAATAGTAAATTATATGGGTTTTATTTTAGAAAATTCTATTCTGAAGAAGATGATTTATTTCCTAAAATAAAAGTAAATGAACTAAAGAATTTACCTGTCAAAGATATATCTAAAGAAAACCAACAACCCTTTATCGAAAGAGCAGATAAAATGTTGGCATTAAACCAAGAGTTGCAAAGCAAAAAGCAAACGATTTATAAAACGAGTAACCGATAATTTTGAAATAGAAAAAATAAGCAAAAAGCTAGGTGCTTTTTATGATTATGACTATAAAACCTTTGTAGCTGAACTCAAAAAACAAAAAGTAGTTTTATCACTCAAACAACAAGACGAATGGCAAGATTATTTTGATAGTTACAAAACAGAGATTAACCAACTACAAATCGAAATACAACAAATTGATAATGAGATAGATAAAATGGTTTATGAATTGTATGGTTTGAGTGATGAAGAAATTAATATTGTAGAAGGGAGTTGATATGAATTCTAAAGAAATATTAGAAATAGAAAAAATTGTTGCTATTGGAGAAGAAATAGAAGCTTCATTTAATTTCATCAAAGAAGGTATTAGATCTCTCGATAATCAAAATTCTGCTATTTCGAGTAATCATATTCCTCTACAACTATTATCTTCAGGTTTTGAACGGTTAGTTAAAATTTTACTCCTATTAAAAGAAAAACATCTTACAGGAGAATATCCTCAAATAGAAGGAAAAAAGAATTATTTCGGTCAATTTAATAATGGTCACGGAATTAAGAAAATGGTAAATAATCTCATTCTATATTCAGAAAATGTTGAATTAATGAACAAAATACCGATGATAATTGAAGATTTAGATTATCTGAAAAATGATGCTCATTTTAATACATTTCTTGAAATAATTACTGACTTCTCTATATTTCAACGCTATTACTACATTGATACAATCGTAAAAAAAGAAAGGCAAGAAAACAACTCTTTTGAAAAATTTAAAACACTAATAGATTCCTATTCTGCTGACATTGATGTTTCAAAAATGACATATGATGAAGAGGAAGAATTTGTATTAAATTCTACAATCATTACTATTGAAAAAGGAGTGCGTGCTATTTCACGTTTCTTCACTCACGGACTTGAAGATGAAGGAAAAAGACATTACGGTGATTTCGGAAATTTCATTTTATTACGTGATGAAGATTTAGGAAAACTAAAATACCTTATTCCTAAAATAAACCCTCAAAAAGATTATTTGCCTTGGAAAAGCCATAATTTAGAATATCTAATAATTAAAACTACTGCTAAATCCAAAGTTGTAAATTCTAGCGAACACGATTCTTGGCCTTTTCTAATCGACAAAGTAGAGGTTATCAATTATAAAAACGGTAGTTATTGTTTTGTTAAAATTGGAAATGAAATTTTTGCTTTAAACGGTAGTGCTGGCAGTAAGTTTAAATTACCAAACTATCACGCTTCAAAACAAGTAAAACCAAGAGAATACGAAAGCTACTTACTTGGTATTGCTCAAAATTTATAAAACTATGCCTGAATCACAAAACACAGAATACAAAGAAAGTTGGAGAGACGAATATCTAAAATGGATATGTGGTTTTGCC
>CAYRVY010000376.1:0-2714 GCA_964427695.1 uncultured Flavobacteriaceae bacterium | reverse complement strand
GAAATTTGAAAATCGCAAAAAATAACACCCAAATAATACTACAAAAAGAAATTCCCTATAATATATTATATAAAACTTACTCAATAAATCTTAACAAATATCACACTTACAAAATATACTATAATATGTATTGTGTGTAATTAATTATACTATTATCTTTGCGGTTTAATTTTTACACTATATATGATTAAGATTACTTTTCCTGATGGTTCTGTTAGAACATATAAGAATGGTATTACTGTAATAGAAGTTGCAAAAGATATAAGTGAAGGCTTTGCTCGTAATGTTATTTCTGCGAAATTTAACACTAATGCTATAGAAACTACAACAAAATTAATTACTGATGGTAATCTTATATTCTATACGTGGAAAGATGACGAAGGTAAGAAAGCGTTTTGGCACTCGTCTGCACATGTGTTAGCTCAGGCTTTAGAGGAATTATATTCAGGTATTAAACTAACTATTGGTCCAGCAATAGAAAATGGTTTTTATTATGATGTAGATTTTGGGAAACATATAGTTTCTGATAAAGATTTCAAATCTATAGAACAAAAAATGATAGAAATAGCTCGTGGTAAACATGAGTTTAAAATACGATATGTTTCTAAAAAAGATGCACTTTTTATATATAAGGATAATGAGTTTAAAACTGAATTAATTAAAAGTCTTGAAGATGGCAGCATTACTTTTTGTGACCATTCTTCATTTACCGATTTATGTCTTGGAGGACACATTCCTAATACTGGAATAATAAAAGCTGTTAAAATATTATCGGTTGCTGGTGCATATTGGAGAGGTGATGAAAACAACAAACAGCTTACCAGAGTATATGGCATTTCTTTTCCCAAACAAAAAGAATTAACGGAGTATCTACACTTAATTGAAGAAGCTAAAAAAAGAGATCATAGAAAGTTAGGTAAGGAATTAGAATTATTTACATTTTCATCAAAAGTTGGACTAGGCTTACCACTATGGCTACCTAAAGGTACTGCATTACGAAATCGTCTTGAAGATTTTTTAAAGAAGGCTCAAACAAAAGCGGGTTACCAAATGGTTATTACGCCACATATTGGTCAAAAAGAACTTTATGTAACTTCCGGTCATTATGAAAAGTATGGAAAAGATAGTTTTCAGCCTATAAGAACACCAAAAGAAGATGAAGAGTTTTTATTAAGACCCATGAATTGCCCTCACCATTGTGAGATCTATAATTCTAAACCTTGGTCTTATAAAGATTTACCTATTCGATATGCCGAATTTGGTACAGTATATAGATATGAGCAAAGTGGTGAACTTCACGGTTTAACTCGTGTACGAGGATTTACCCAAGACGATGCACATATATTCTGTACACCAGACCAATTGGATTCGGAATTTGAAGCAGTTATAGATTTGGTAGAATACGTATTTTCATCACTTGGTTTTGAAAATTATACAACTCAAGTATCATTACGTGATTCAAAAAATCCGTCTAAATACATTGGGTCGGATGAAAATTGGGTTAAAGCAGAAAATGCAATCTTAAGAGCTGTAAAGAAAAAAGGATTAAATTATGTTGTAGAAACTGGTGAAGCTGCTTTTTATGGACCAAAACTTGACTTTATGGTTAAGGATGCTTTAGGAAGACGCTGGCAATTAGGAACAATACAGGTAGATTACAACTTACCCGAACGCTTTGATCTCACCTATAAAGGTAGTGATAATAATCTACATAGACCTGTAATGATTCATCGTGCACCTTTTGGAAGTATGGAACGTTTTATTGCAATTTTATTAGAGCATACTGGTGGTAATTTTCCTCTTTGGCTCATGCCAGAACAAGCAATAATATTATGTATTAGTGAGAAATATGAAAAATACGCGAAAAAAGTTTTAAATTTGCTAGAAAATAACGAAATTCGCGCCTTCGCAGATAATAGAAATGAAACTATAGGAAAAAAAATTCGGGAATCCGAAATAAAAAAAATCCCTTATATGATTATTATTGGCGAAAATGAAGAAAAAGAAAATAAGATTACAGTACGCCAACATGGTGGTGAAAGTTTAGGAATGATTGATGTAGAAGAATTCGCTAAAATTGTTGATACAGAAATAAATAAAACATTAAAACAATTTAAATAAGTTTAACTTAAAATTTAAAGTCATAGCAATACGTAGAAGAAGGAATAGAGGTCCTGCAAGAATAATAAGAGAGGATAAACACAAAATTAACTCCAAAATAAGAGCTGAAGAAGTTCGATTGGTTGGAGACAATGTAGAAGTTGGTGTTTATGCAATAAGCAAAGCAATGGAAATTGCAAACGAACATGGTTTAGATCTTGTGGAAATTTCTCCCAAAGCAAACCCTCCTGTTTGTAAAGTTATGGATTATAAAAAGTTTCTTTATGAACAAAAGAAACGAGAAAAAGCTTTAAAATCGAAAGCTACTAAAGTAATTATTAAAGAAATACGTTTTGGTCCAAATACAGACGATCACGACTATCAATTTAAAAAGAAACATGCTGAAAAATTTTTAAAAGATGGAGCAAAACTTAAAGCATTTGTATTTTTTAAAGGACGTTCGATAATATTTAAAGAGCAAGGTCAAATATTATTATTACGTTTAGCTCAAGACCTTGAAGAAGTTGGTAAAGTGGAGCAAATGCCAAAATTAGAAGGCAAACGAATGATTATGTTTATCGCTCCAAAAAAAGGAAAATAAACCTACGCATAAA
>CAYRVY010000375.1:0-2717 GCA_964427695.1 uncultured Flavobacteriaceae bacterium | reverse complement strand
AATCTTGTTTTTTGCCATTGGCTTATTGTATTTTTTAGCAACCCTTTTTGTAGAATATGTATTATGGCTTAAACCAGCAGCAAGAACCGTTTTGTTTTGGGTCTTTATTACAGTAGAGTTAGCTTTACTCTTAAGATTTATTGTTTTTCCTTTGTCAAAATTATTTAAACTTCAAAAAGGAATTAATCACGAAGAGGCATCTAAAATTATAGGAAATCATTTTCCAGAAGTTAATGATAAGCTGCTCAACGTGCTTCAGCTTCGTAACGACACATCAAAATCAGAATTATTATTAGCAAGTATTGAACAAAAATCAGGTGAACTTCAACCAGTTCCCTTTAAGTTGGCCATTAATTTTAAGAACAATGTTAAATATTTAAAATACGCAGCAATTCCTGTCTGTGTTTTATTGGCATTTTTGCTTACGGGAAACTTTAATTTGTTTAGCGACAGTTATAAACGTGTTGTTAATTACCAAACGGCATACGAAGCTCCAGTGCCTTTCCGTTTTTTTGTCGTTAATGAGAGCTTAACTGCTATAGAAAACAAAGATTTTAAACTTGTAATAATTACCGAAGGCAATGTTATTCCAGACAATGCGCAGATTATTTATAACAATGAGACGTATTATTTAAAACAAAACAATCCTGGCGAGTTTGAACATGTGTTTCCTCAACTTAAAACCAACATCAGCTTTAACTTATTTGCTAATAATGTAACTTCAAAGCTATACACTATTGAAGTGATAGAGATTCCAACACTTTTAAGCTTCGATATGTTTTTAGACTATCCTTCACACACAAAAAAGAAAGACGAATTGCTTAAAAGCACAGGCAATGCCATTGTGCCTCAAGGCACAAAAGTAAGCTGGAAACTCAAAACAAAAGCTACAGATATCGTTAATCTATATTCAAAAGACACTATAGCTTTTTCTTCAGATCAACAAGGCGGTTTTCAGGCTTCAAAACAAATTAATAGCACCTTAAATTATAGTCTTAATACAAGTAATAACAATCTTAAAGATTATGAAAGTTTATCTTTTTTAATTGATGTTGTAAAAGATGAGTATCCTGAAATCAATCTTCAAATGGAATTAGATTCTTTAGACTATCAAACACTTTATTTTTATGGACAAATAAGTGATGATTATGGATTAAGTAAACTTCAGCTTGTATACTACATTTCAAATAATGAAAAAGAGAAAATAAATAAAATAATTACTGTTTCTACATCTAATTTCGATGAATTTTTTAATGTCTTCCCAAATCAGCTTAACCTTTTAGAGGGAGAGAATTACGATTTATATTTTGAAGTTTTTGATAATGACGCTTTGAATAATTATAAAAGCACAAAGAGCAATGTGTTTAGTTACAGGAAATTAACACAAGACGAAGAAGAGCAAAAGTTATTAAAAGAGCAAAGCGAGACGATAGAAGATTTAAATAAGTCTTTAAAGGAGTTTGAAGAGCAAGATAAAGAGCTTAAAGAGCTGTCAAAAACACAAAAAGAAAAATCCGAATTGAATTTTAACGACAAAAAGAAACTTGAAAACTTTTTAAAACGACAGAAGCAGCAGGATGAAATGATGAAGAATTTTAATAAGAAATTAAAGGATAATTTAGATGAATTTCAAAATGAAGACAAAGATCAGTTTAAAGAAGATTTAAAACAGCGTTTGGAAGAAAACCAAGAACAGTTGGAAAAAGACGAAAAGCTATTGGAAGAACTTCAAAAACTGGCTGAGAAAATTCAAAAAGAAGAGCTTGCCCAAAAGCTAGAAGAACTTGCTAAACAAAACAAAAACAAAAAACGAAGTTTAGAACAACTATTAGAATTAACAAAGCGCTATTATGTAGCAATGAAAACTGAAAAGTTGCGAATAGAATTAGAAGAACTTGCTAAAGAACAAGACAATTTATCTGAAGAAAATATAGAGGACAATAACAAAGAAAAGCAATACGATTTAAACAAGAAGTTTGAAGATTTTCAAAAAGAAATGGACGAGCTTCACAAAGAAAATCAAGAATTAAGAGAACCTTTAGAAGTTCCACAAGATAAAATGGCTGAAGAGGATATTAAAAAGGAACAGCAAGAGGCAAGTGATAATCTTGAAAAGAAAGAAAACAGCCAAAATCAAGAAGAGCAGAAAGAAAACCAAAATAATGCAAAGAAAAACCAGAAAAAAGCCGCACAAAAGATGATGAACATGAGCCAAAAGATGGCGCAATTGATGATGAGTGGCTCAAGTGAGCAAATTTCTGAAGACATCGACATGTTGAGACAAATTCTCGACAATCTGGTTTTATTTTCTTTCGAACAAGAAGATTTAATGAATCAATTTAAAAGCATTCAAATTAACCACAATGAGTATGCAAATCAGTTACGTGACCAAAAAGGATTAAGAGAGCATTTTGAGCACATTGACGATAGCCTTTTTGCATTATCGTTAAGACAGCCAATGATTTCTGAAAAAATTAATAAAGAGATTACCGAAGTGTTTTTTAATATTGATAAATCTTTAGAGCAACTGGCAGAAAACAGACTATATCAAGGTGTTGCTGCTCAACAATATACTGTAACGGCTGCGAATACTTTAGCTAGTTTTTTAAGTGATATGCTAGATAATTTAGAATCTCAAATGAACCCAAGCCCAGGACAAGGGCAAGGCGACATGCAATTACCAGACATTATTATGAGCCAGGAGCAGCTGAATAAAG
>CAYRVY010000374.1:0-2721 GCA_964427695.1 uncultured Flavobacteriaceae bacterium | reverse complement strand
TATGAAAGGTGGCAATTGGGTGGTCAGTCAGTCGTTATTTAGAACATAGCCTAATGTTTTAATATATAGTTCTAAAGACAGCAAAACACCAATTAAATTATCTAAAAGAGCATTGCAAGGGCAAAAGTTATGGCAAAACAACAACTGTTGGTCTTGCCATCAAGTGTATGGTCTAGGAGGTTATTTAGGACAAGATTTAACTAATATTTATTCTTCACCAAATAAAGGCGGAAGTTATATAAAGGCATTCTTAAATAGTGGTGTTAAATCAATGCCTAAATTCAATTTTTCTGAAGAAGAAAAAGAAGCTATTGTGTCGTATTTAAAACACATTGATAGTACAGGATATTTTCCCAATTATGAGGCTAGTTTACATAAAACAGGTTGGGTAGAATTAAAGTATAAAAATGAAAAATAAAACGGCATTACTTTTTTTAGCAGGAGCATTATTTGCCTTAATTGCAGGTGTTTTTTTTGGATTATTAGCATCGTTACAATATATTATTCCAGACTTTTTAAAGGAATATATTCCGTTTAATAAAATGCGCCCTTTTCATGTAACAACAATTGTTTCGTGGATTATACTTTGTGCTACTGGAAGCATATACTTTTTTATTACTCGTATAGAAAGACTAAAACTATTTTCGGCTAAACTTGCTAAATCTCATTTTATTATTTTTCTACTTACAGGGTTGGGTATTTATATATCTTTTTTAACTGGAAATATGGGAGGTAGAGAATACTTGGCTTATTCGCCAATTCTTACTATTCCTATTCTTATAGGATGGATATTTTTTGGAATAAATTATTTTAAAACTATTGTAAAAAATGTTTCTAACTGGCCAGTTTATTATTGGATGTGGGGAACAGGAATTGTATTTATGATTTATCATTTATGCGAAGCGCATTTATGGGTTTTTCCTTATTTTAAAGATTATATTATTAGAGATATTTCAGTACAATGGAAATCGTATGGATCATTTGTTGGGTCATGGAATATGTTGGTTTACGGGATTGCTATTTATATAATGTCTAAAATTAAAAATGATATCTCAGTAGCAAGAGGAAAAACAGTTTTCTTCTTTTATTTTTTAGGGCTAACAAACTTAATGTTTGGTTGGGCTCACCATACTTATTTAATTCCGATGCAACCTTGGATTCGTTATGTGGCTTATGGAATAAGCATGACAGAATGGGTGGTTTTACTCCACATTATTTATTGTTGGAAAAAATCTTTAAGCAATGAAGAAAAACAGAGTTATTGTATGGCATATAAATTTTTGATTGCGGCAGATTTTTGGGTGTTTATAAATTTAATACTTGCTTTATTAATTTCAATTCCTACCATTAATTTTTTTACTCATGGTACACACATTACCGTTGCACATGCTATGGGTACAACAATTGGAATTAATACAACAATTTTATTAGCTTCTGTATTTTTTATTATTTTAAAAATAAACCCCAACTTTAACACCAATCAACTCGCAATTAAAAAAGGGTATTTTTTATATAATAGTTCTCTTTTATTATTTTTGATTTTCTTGTTAATAGCAGGTGTAAAAAAAAGTATTTGGATGTACTTTTCTGAAAACATTCTTTTTTCAGAAATGAAAGACTCTTTGTATTATGTATATATGGCTATATTTGTTTTTGGTTTTGGTTTAGTTTTAGCAATTGTTTCTATGGCAACAGTTTTACTAAAACAATTTATAAAGACATTAAGAGCATAAATTAAAAATATAGGATAGTTAAGAATCCTTTTAGATTTTTATACGTACATCTACAGCAATAATGTTTTGAGGTGTTCCAAATAAAGGGTTTATACCAATTTAAACATATAATGTCGCATAAAATAATTTCTTTTTCGCAATATAATCGTTAAAATATTGTACCGTAACTACGGCTATGCTAAAATATTTTGCCTCAATCTTGCAAAAAATAATACTAATTTTATTTTACGACATCAAATATTTAAATTGGTATTATGCCCATTTCTACTATTTCTGGAACGACTTCAACTAATGCAGAATCACGTTGAATGATCTCAACAAATTTTATTTCGTCAACGCCTTCTCTCCCTCTTATTCCTATATGTAATTAACTATTTCAACAGTCCTTTTTTCTAATAATTTTAATGACTTTAAGTACATTGTTTTTATCATTTTAGTGTTATCTTGCATGAAATTTTTATTAGTTGCTTTTAATTTTATAGAATTAAAAAAAAGCGCATATTTTCTATAAAGTATATCTTTCAGCTTATTTAGTGCTGTTTAAAGCAGCTATTTTATTAATAATTTAGATTAACGTATTATAAATTGATTAAAGTATGAATAAGACGCATTCGTTTCATATCCCTGTAATGGGAATAGGATTTACTATTGATACTCCATTAAAGGTTGCACAATACGGAATGGATTCTGTAATTTCTTTAATAGATGATATTTTGCTAGAGAAATTACGAAAAATGTATAGTGAGAAGTTTGAAATCCCTTTTAAGGAAATTACAGATAAGGTAGATGATTTTAGAGCAAAAAGAATTACCTCTTATTTAAATTTAATCAACGATTTGGCTATAGAAAAATTTGAAGCCTTAAAAAATGTTACTGAAGAAAGAAGTAATGAAATAAAGGAATATGTAAGTATGCTGCCAGATTATTCAATCTTAAGAAAAGAATTTGAAAAACTCACAAAAAATAATTTTAATTTTTCTGAAATAAA
>CAYRVY010000373.1:0-2738 GCA_964427695.1 uncultured Flavobacteriaceae bacterium | reverse complement strand
TTGGTACAGATGGTGTCTTGCTTGGTGCTTGGGCAAATTTGGGACATAACCCAAATTCTGTTTTAGATATTGGTTCAGGAACGGGAATTATTGCAATGATGTTGGCTCAAAGAAGTGATTCAGTCCCGATGGCTATCGGGATAATAGATGCTATTGAAATTGATGAAGATGCTTACGTGCAATGTGTAGAGAATTTTGAAAACTCTACTTGGATCGATCGATTGTTTTGTTATCATGCTTCTTTAAAAGAGTTTGTTGATGAGGTTGATGAAAAGTATGACATCATAATTTCAAATCCTCCATTTTATTCCGATGATTTTAAGAGCAAAAACAAGCAACGAGATTTAGCTAGGTTTAGCGATGCAATGCCTTTTGAGCATTTGATTGAAAGTGTTTCAAAATTGCTTTCAAATGATGGAAGATTTTCAGTAATCATTCCGTTTAAAGAAGAGGAAATTTTTATTGTGTTAGCTTCCGAAGTTAATTTATTTCCTAACTCCATTTTAAGAGTAAAAGGTAATCCTTCTTCAAAAATTATACGAAGTTTAATAGAGTTTTCTTTCAAAGAAAAGGATACAAAAATAAACGAACTAATTATTGAAACCAAAAGACATCAATACACAAAAGAGTATATTAATCTCACCAAAGATTTTTATTTGAAGACGTAATTGGGTTTAATTGACTTGGTTATTATCAAAATGAAATATTTCAGTAACTTTGAAGATGAATAATAAACTCATTCTTAACGACCAACTAATAATTTAGCAATATGAGATTTCAAAAAATATTTCTACTTGTTTTAACCTTGACAATTATAACATGCAAAGAAAACAAAAAAACTGTTTCGGGAATTATTGACGATAATGACAAGCAATTTGCCACATCTTCAATGGGCATGGTTGCTGCTGCCCAGCCTTTAGCAACTCAAGCTGGATTAGAAATACTTGAATCTGGTGGTAATGCTGCTGATGCTGCATTGGCAGCTGCATTTGTTTTGGCTGTAGTAGAGCCAACTATGAATGGAATAGGTGGCAGGAATTTAATTTTTTTACATAATGTAGATGGTACCTTTCAAGGCTATAATGGCATGACCGAAATACCTACGAACTATATTCCTCCAAAGGTTGCTGTAAAATCAGGGCACAAAACCATTGCAACACCAGGTGTTGTTGCGTCCTTAATGCGCCTTTATAAAGAACATGGGTCGCTACCTTTATCACAAATTATGGCTGCCTCCATTAAATATGCCATAGATGGATTTGAAATATTGCCTGGAGAAGCAATTAGACATAAAATTGCTTATAAAAACATGATGAATGACCCTGGATTCCGTAGTCAAATGCTTAAAAAAGATTCCATATTATATAAAGCGGGTGAAACCCTTAAACAACCTGACTTGGCAAGCACTTTACAACGCATTGTAAACACCGAAGGCAATGACTTTTATAATGGAGAGACAGCTCAAAAAATAGTTGCTGATATGGAAGCCAATGGTGGCTTTGTAAGTCTCGAAGATTTACAGAATTATAATGCTCCAGACATGAGGTATATCTCTACAAACTATAGAGGATATCAAATTCATACTATGCCAGCGCCTTCTGGAGGAGGTCTTTTAGTAAAGACACTCAATATTCTTGAAAATTTTAATTTAAGTGAAGTAAACGACGTGCAATGGGCTGCAATTATGAATCAGGCTCTAGCAATTTCCATAAATACAATGAAAACAGATTATAAAGAAGAAAATTTAGATTTAGTACAAAGTAAATCTTGGGCTAAAACACAAGCTACTACTATTGTGATTCCAAAAATAGAATCTACAAAAGCAGCAAAGAACAGAACCTTATTTCATCTAACGGAACTTTTAGCAGACAATACTGATTGGAGTGGTAATAGCTGGGGCAAAGACAGTCATCATACAACTCATTTTGTAACAGCAGACTGCAAAGGCATGGTCGTTTCAATTACACAAACTGTAGGCCCTTTATTTGGTTCTAAAGTTATAACTCCTGGTTTAGGATTTGTATATGCCTCTACTATGGGTACATATTTATCAGATTCTGATCAAGCTCCAGGGTCAAGGCCTAGAACAACAATTGCTCCTACTGTAATTACCAAAGACGGAGAAACAATAATGGTTTTAGGTGCTGCAGGTGGATTACGAATTCTTTCGGGCATTGCGCAAACCATTTCCAGATATATTGACAGAAAAATGGAAATCAAAGAAGCTGTTGCAGCACCAAGAATCCACCCTGAATCAATTCTTAATAAAGAAACGGGTAAGCGAAAATTTGACGGAATGAAACTTAGTGCTGAATTCACTCCTACCAACGGTTGGACATCTTCAGATTCTATTTCATGGACACAAGCTGGTTTTGATGTAAAAAGTATTAAACGCTATGGTGCTTTTGCCAGAGTACATGCTGTAACATTTGATTCAAAAACAAATATATGGACTGGTGTTGCTGATCCTGATTGGGAGGGTACTGCGGAAGGACCTAACAAATCTAATTGTGAATACTAAATATATCTTTGCAATGGCCTTGTTAAACACGTTGGTCCTCCACCTCCTTTTATGCTAATCTCGTTGCCTTTATAAACTCTTACTTTACAACCCTCATTTTCCAAAAGCTGCTTGGTCTTTGGGTTACCATCAACCATAATACAGTTTCGTGGAGCTATGGCTAACACATTACAGCCCATAGATTCAAATTCTTCTTCAGGAACTTCAATAAAATTAA
>CAYRVY010000372.1:0-2743 GCA_964427695.1 uncultured Flavobacteriaceae bacterium | reverse complement strand
GGATAGTTTGGTGCGGAATAAAAATTGTATCCTGTAAATGAAGAATTTAAATGTTCGGCTTTTAAAAAGATTCTTGTTTGCTTGATCTTAACATTGATGAAAAAATCTAATCTTGGAAATCCTCCTAATTCAGTTTCATTTTGCACATAAAATTCGGCTAATAAAGGGTCGTAAGCATTCATATTATATTTAGTGAAATAAGAAAATGTAACACCTGTTTGAAGAAACAATGCTTTTTCAAAGAAATGATTTGAATAATATAATGTGTTTCTGGTAATAATTTCCGGTACATTAATAACATCTTCTCCATCTATCACATTTTGATAACGTATGGTATTGTTAAGCGTGAATTTATTATACTTGAGCTCTTTACTCACTTTTACTCTAAAATAGTTAATCGTTTCGTTAGATTGATTTGGTTTAACTAAATCATTATCTGCTGTAGGTTTTTGAAAATAGGTAAAGTTTTCTATTGAAGTATAATCTAATTCTATATCTACAATCTTTTTCGACTTTGACCGAATCATAAGTTGTCTTGTCTCTATATTATTGTAGTTGTTCTGCCAATTGTAATTAATATAGTCGCTTTGATATAACAGGAAATTATAATTAGGTGATTTAGAATTAATATTTAAATTTGCTTCGACTTGTGTGTCTTCATTTATATTATACTCTGCTTTACCACTTAAAAAATTACCATCAAAATCTCCCGAAACATTAATGCCAAACTTTCCGTGTACTAAAAACTCTCCTATTCTATTTTTATATTCTCCACCAACAGATATAACATTTCCTTTTAAACGATTGGTTATTTGATTTCCGCCTAAAGACACAATAGAGTTGTAACCATAATTAAAATCGTTATAGGCTATATTAAATTTTAATAGTCCTATTTTATTATTGTAATATTTTGCATTTACTTCAGCATAAAAATCTTCCAGAGTAACTTTATCGCGAAGACTTGAGTTTACAAATGCATCTCCAAAAAAATCATTTTGTGTAGTTTGATCGAATTGATAAAATTTATCTTCGAACGAAACTATATTACCAATACTTAATGTGTTTGTATTTAGTGAATCTATTTGTTGAATTAAATTATAAGAATGGTCTAAATGAAAGCGTTTGCCTTCTAAAGTATTTTCGGCATTTTCAAAATTAGGATCAAAAATTGACCTGTCAATAAATTCTGGATTTCCAGATTCAAAATTAAGTATATCTTCATCTTTAATTCCGCCATTTTCTTGATTGAGCAAATCTTGCGTTACAATATGCGCTCTTGCATTGTATCTATTATTTTTTGTTTTATAATTTACAGTAAATCTAAAGTTACCTGTACTTGTTAATATGTGTTGATATTTCCCTAAAGATCGCATTCCTTTGTAGGCTATCGAAAAATTAAATTGCTTTGAAGTATTAACCGTAAAAAATGCATCGAGAAGTTGCCCTTGCTCAAAAGCAGTTTTAAACATAAGTTCGGTAAACGGAGTTGGCACATAATAGTAGTTTATATCCTCAATTTCCATATAATTAAAATGTCTTGCTCTGGCTCCAAAATCTGGCATTAAATTATCGCTACTAAAATCGTAACTTAATGTATTATAGGTTTGTCCTAAATTGGAGAATGGTAAAACATCAAAATCGTCTTTTCGTAAATAATTAAACTTGTAATCCTTATATAGAGTAAGTGTTGTATCTACATAAGTAGTATCGTTTTCTCGAGAGATTATTTTATAATCTTCAATTTTTGCGTCTTTGTTTTTTACAGCTCCTTTAGATGTTCTGTTTCTTGATTGATTTCCTAAACTATCCTCAAATCTCGGGTTTATAGACCTATCTTTTTTAATAGTAGGTCGCAATGGCTTGTCTTGTGCATTAGCTAAACCAATAACGAAAAAAGAAAATAGCACTAAAATTATTCTGTTCATAAATATTTTTTGACCTTGCAACAACTTAAGGCTGATTAATCAGTTTTTTCGTTTCTATATAACAATAAGAATCGATACATTAATTTTTGCCAAAAATAGCAAATATCTTTATGGATTTTGATTTTCTGTAATATAAAGACATAACCACTATCATATAATAACGTAATAATATCGAAAAATTATTTTAATGCTTTCGTTAAACTTTTCTAAATTCGAGCTTGAGTGTGGTACAGACGAAGCTGGACGCGGTTGTCTCGCTGGTCCTGTTACTGCTGCTGCAGTTATACTTCCAGAGTATTTTAAAAATAAACTTTTAAATGATTCTAAACAACTTTCAAAAAAAAACAGAGAAGCACTTAAACCTATTATTGAAAACGAAGCTGTAACTTTTGGAATTGCTCATATTTTTGAAGAGGAGATTGACAAGATTAACATTCTTAATGCTTCAATTTTAGCAATGCATAAATCTATCGACCAATTAAAACCTATTCCAGACTTTATTATTGTTGATGGTAATAAATTTAAATTATACAAAAATATTCCGTTTGAAACGATTATTAAAGGCGATGGAAAATTTATGAATATTGCTGCTGCTTCAATTTTGGCAAAAACTTATCGCGACGAATATATGTGTAAGATTCATGTAGAATTCCCAATGTATAACTGGAAACAAAACAAAGGCTATCCAACAAGTGAGCATCGTGAAGCCATTATAAAATACGGAATTACAAAATACCACAGAAAAAGTTTCAGGTTAATACCAGAACAATTAAAATTAGAGCTTTAAGTTTTTATATTTGTAAAGGTTATTTGTTTAG
>CAYRVY010000371.1:0-2744 GCA_964427695.1 uncultured Flavobacteriaceae bacterium | reverse complement strand
TATTTATAGACGAAATACATACACTTGTTGGTGCTGGAGGTGGACAAGGCGCAATGGATGCTGCCAATATTTTAAAACCAGCTTTAGCTCGTGGCGAACTTCGTGCCATTGG
This sequence comes from uncultured Flavobacteriaceae bacterium, assembly GCA_964427695.1. GTDB lineage: Bacteria > Bacteroidota > Bacteroidia > Flavobacteriales > Flavobacteriaceae > PRS1. The sequence continues at coordinate 2,632 of CAYRVY010000371.1, read as the reverse complement.
TGCAACAACGTTGGATGAGTATCAAAAATATTTTGAAAAAGACAAGGCTTTAGAAAGACGTTTTCAAAAGGTATTTGTAAATGAGCCAGATACCGAAAGTGCCATATCTATACTTCGTGGTATCAAAGAAAAGTATGAAACACATCATAAAGTTCGTATTAAAGACGAGGCTATTATTGCTGCAGTCAAATTATCTCAACGCTACATTACCAATCGTTTTCTTCCAGATAAAGCCATCGATTTAATGGATGAAGCAGCTTCAAAATTACGCATGGAAATCAATTCTAAACCTGAAGAGTTAGATGTTTTAGACAGAAAAGTGATGCAGTTAGAAATTGAGATTGAAGCAATCAAGAGAGAAATCGAAGATTCGCCGAACTCCTACATAAATAAAAGTGAAGTGAGGCAAAAAGATGAAGGCAAACTGAAGTCTCTTCGTTCTGATTTAGCAAATATAAAAGAAGAACGCAACGACATAAATGCGAAATGGAAAAGTGAAAAAGAGGTTGTTGATAATATTCAAAATATAAAACAATCCATTGAAAACTTCAAGTTAGAAGCCGAACGTGCCGAACGCGATGGTGATTATGGAAAAGTAGCCGAGTTGCGCTACGGGAAAATTAAAGAAGCACAAGAGAAGCTAGAAGTTTTTCAAAAACAAATGCAAGATCAACAAGAAACTGCACTTATAAAAGAAGAAGTTACTTATGAAGACATTGCAGATATAGTTGCTAAATGGACTGGAATCCCAGTAACCAAAATGGTTCAAAGTGAGCGTGAAAAATTACTTCATTTAGAAAGTGAATTACACAAACGTGTGGTTGGACAAGAAGAAGCTATAATAGCTGTAAGTGATGCTGTTCGCAGAAGTCGTGCTGGGTTACATAATCCCAAAAAACCAATAGGCTCTTTCTTGTTTTTAGGAACGACAGGAGTCGGTAAAACCGAACTCGCAAAAGCTTTGGCAGAATATTTGTTTGATGATGAAAACGCAATGACGAGAATAGATATGAGCGAATACCAAGAAGCTCATTCGGTTAGTCGATTAATTGGAGCACCTCCAGGATATATTGGCTATGACGAAGGCGGTCAACTTACTGAAGCTGTGCGACAAAAACCGTATTCAGTAATTTTACTTGACGAAATTGAAAAAGCGCATCTAGACACCTTCAACATATTGTTGCAAGTATTAGACGAAGGTCACTTAACAGATAATAAAGGTCGTGTTGCAGATTTTAAAAACACGATAATAATCATGACCTCAAATATTGGAAGCGAAATTATTCAGGAGCGTTTTGAAGCGACAAAAGATATTAATTCTGCTATCGAAGCTGCAAAAATAGATGTGTTAGGTTTATTAAAACAAAGTGTAAGGCCAGAGTTTTTAAATCGAATAGACGACATCATTATGTTTACGCCTTTAAGCAAAGAAAACATAACTAAAATTGTCGGTTTGCAACTTAAAGCTGTTACCAAAATGATTGCACAACAAGGCATCACTTTTGATGCTACTCAAGAAGCAATTCAATATTTATCACAAAAAGGTTACCATCCAGAATATGGAGCACGACCTGTAAAACGAGTGATACAAAAAGAAGTACTAAATGCTTTAAGTAAAGAAATACTTGCTGGAAAAATTACAACAGACAGTATTATTCTTTTAGATGCTTTTGATGATAAGTTAGTTTTTAGAAATCAAGGTGAGTTGGTTTCGGATGAGTTTTAATTACAAAAAACTTTTGTAACTAATTAGTACTTAAAGTGCCTAAAGTAAAAAATTATGAGTTAAAAGTGAATGAAGAGTATTCAGTTTACAGTATCAGTTTATAGTAAAAAATCAATGAAACCTTTAGGTTCAACGATTCCTTTAAAAATCAATAAAAAAAGAGAGAGTTACAGCAGAGTTCCTTAAAAGTTAAGAGTGAAAAATTTGGAAGAATAATCTTAAATTCCAGTACAGAAGCAACACTTTAGGCACTTTAAGTACTTTAAACTCTAGGCACTGACTAGTTACGAGCTTTTACTGTTTTCAAAATGAGTAAATATTTATAAAGATTCCGTTTTAAGTACGGAATAAGATGTAACAACTTCATCTTAAAACAGTCTTATAAGTGGTTGGTTAGTGTTAAAGCAACACAAGTCTTGTCCTTATAGATATCGGAAAGATGCGTGTTGCTTTTCTAAATAAAAAAAGCCGCAAAAGCGACTTTTAATAACAATATATCAGATTATTAGAGTATTAACTTAATACCAAAATTCACTTCCATTAAATTAAATCCTAAAGAAGTAGTACCTACTGCATTACCACCTTTTGGCTTAACAGTATTGTATCCAAATTGTCCAAAAGTAGCTTCAATAGTTACTTTACTAGATAAAAAATAATCTATTCCAGGACGTACATTAAATCCATAAGCTGTAGCATCATCAAAGAACATCATTGGTACATCTGCTTGGCCAAAAATAAAGAATTTGTCATTTATTCCCCAATAATTTCTTACTAATGGCATTACAATAAATGCATCAACAGCATCAGCATTACCTACTTTAGTGCTCGTATAACCAACACCTAAACCAATGGTTACTGTTGGGCTTATAAAAGTTCCAACAACTGGTAAAATTGTAAATGTACTTG
>CAYRVY010000370.1:0-2745 GCA_964427695.1 uncultured Flavobacteriaceae bacterium | reverse complement strand
CTCATTGCAACTATGTTTCTTCTAATTGTTTGTGCCAATTCAGGTTTTGCAATTAAATAGCCTATTCGCATTCCTGCCATTCCATACACTTTAGAGAAGGTTTTAGAAACTACAACATTGTTTCCTTTTTTTACGAGTTCAATCATAGAAGGATAATTAGTAGTTTCTATATAATCGTAATAAGCTTCATCACTAAACACAATGGTTTTTTTGCTTACTGATGAGCAAAAATCTTGTAAAGTATCTGCTGGTAAAAGAGTGGATGTTGGATTATTAGGATTACACAAAAAAACCATCTTTGTATTAGTCGTAATCCGTTTTTCAATTTCTTGAAGATCATATCCTAAATTTTCATCAACAGGCACCCAATTAATATTTGCTCCCCACATTTTGGCATATTGCATCATCGCTAAAAATGTTGGTTTTGCAGCGATAATTTCACCTCCATTTGCTGCAAATGTAATCCCAGCAATTTTTAAGCCTTCGGTTGAGCCGCCAGTAACAATTACACTTTCAGGTGGAACACCATATTTTTTAGCAAGCGTTTTTTCAAGATCATATGCATATGCATAAGGATAGCGACATCCATCATTAAACGCATTTTTTACAGCATTTCTAACTCTTTCCGAAGGACCATAAGGGTTTTCATTAGAGCTTAAACGAATAGGACTGGTAAAATCTCGAGGGTTAAATTTTTCCCGTTCTTCAGCAGTTAAAGTTTGTATTCCTGTTAATCCGTTAAATAAAGTAAACCCGCCTGCTAAAGCTGCTGTTTTTAGCCATTCACGCCTGTTAAATTCCATAAGATAATGATTTTTACCAAGTTAAGATTTTAATATCAGTTATCAAAATTCATTCTATTTGTCACTCATTTTTTTTAGCTTTGATAATTTATTTTCTGTATATTCAATCACAAAATGAGACCAGTAACTCGTAAGGAAGAAATCATAAATACAGCTGCTAAACTTTTTAAAGAAAAGGGGTTTAGTGCTGTGACTATGAGAGATATTGCTAAAGCTGTGGGAATAAAAGCTGCAAGCCTATATAATCATATTAACTCAAAACAAGAAATTCTATCTGAAATTATAATAACATTAGCCGAAGAATTTACAAATGGTATTGAAACTATTAAAAATTCTAATAAAGATAGTATAAATGATTTGAAAAATATAGTTAATCTTCATGTCGAGATTACTTCCAGAAATACATTTGGAATGGCATCACTAAATAACGATTGGATGCATCTTGAAGATAAATTAGATTATTATTTAGAACTAAGAAAAAATCATGAAAATAATATTAGACTGATTATTGAATCAGGAATAAAGAATAACGAATTAGTTAACGTAGATGCAGATCTAATACTTTTTTCAGTATTATCTACACTTCGTTCATTATATATATGGATTCCAAGAAAGGAGGAGTTAAGCCCAGAAAAATTAGCATCAAACTTAAGTAAAGTATTATTAAATGGTATTGTTAAATAATTAGTATATTTTTTGTAAATTTGTATTCTAAACTAACAAGTGTTAGTTTGTTTGAAATATGACTTTAAGTATAAAATTAACAAATTCCCTTTTCATTGGAAAGGGTTAGGGATAGGAATGGCAGAGTTTCATCAAATAAAAGTTGCAGAAGTTTATAAAGAAACTAAAGATACTGTTGTTATAGAATTTGATATTCCTAAACATTTGCTTAAAAGTTTCAAGTTTACACAAGGACAGCATTTAACATTACGAAAAATTATTAATGATGAAGACATACGTCGTCCTTATTCTTTATGTTCCAGTCCTGTCGAGAATAAATGGAAAGTCGCAGTTAAACAAATTCCCGAAGGGATATTCTCCACTTTTGCTAATACAGAATTAAAATCAGGCGATTCACTTGAAATTATGGAACCTACTGGAAATTTTTGTGTTGATGTTGAGTCAGAAACTTCTAAAAATTACATCGCTTTTGCAGCAGGAAGTGGTATTACACCATTGTTATCCATAATAAAAACCCATTTAACGCTGGAGCCTAAAAGCACATTCAAATTATTTTATTTAAATCAAACAGTAAAATCTATTATCTTTAAAGAAGAAATAGAACAGCTAAAAAATAAGTTCTTTGGAAGATTTCAAGTCTTTTACTTTCTAACAAAAGAACAACGAGATATTTCATTTTTAAATGGACGTTTTGATAAAGAAAAGTTAACAATTTTAACAAAAACCTTTATTGACGTAGAAGATACCAACCATTGTTTTATTTGTGGTCCACAGGATATGATTTTCTTGATAAGAGATGAACTACAAGCTGCAGGATTAGATAAAGAAAAAATTCATTACGAATTATTTTTCTCTGGTAAAACTGAAGCTGTAGATAAAAGAATAGCAGAAACCCTCGAGCATAAAACTGAAGGGACAGAAGTAACAATAATAGATGGAGGAACCGAGTTTCATTTTATTATGGACGAAGATTCTGATACTATTTTAGATGGCGCACTTGCAGCTGGAGCAGATTTGCCTTTTGCATGTAAAGGTGGCGTTTGTAGCACCTGTAAGTGTAAAATAATTGAAGGCTCAATAAAAATGAAAATTAATTATGCACTTGAAGAACGTGAAGTAGAAAACAACTTTGTATTAAGCTGTCAAGCAGTGCCAACAAGTAAAAAAGTAAAATTAGATTTTGATGTGTAGTTCCCACGAAAGTGGGAATCTCATCAAATAAACTAAATGTTTTTTTGATTGACCATTCTGAACTAGT
>CAYRVY010000369.1:0-2750 GCA_964427695.1 uncultured Flavobacteriaceae bacterium | reverse complement strand
TTTCATGCTATATAGTTAGTTGTAAGTTATCGTAAGCCAAATAAACGTTTTTTGGTAATGTTTGTTGTATCTCGTCATGAAAACCTAATAAATGGCTTATATGTGTTAAATATGCTTTTTCGGGCTTTACAATTGAAATAAATGCTAATGCCTCTTCTAAATTAAAGTGCGAATAATGTGGTTTAATACGCAACGCATTTACCACCAAAACCTTAATCCCTTTTAATTTTTCAATTTCTTTTTTTTCAATAGTTTTTACATCTGTTAAATATGCAAAATTATTAAACCTAAATCCATACACTTGTAATATACTATGATTTATATTTATAGGGATTACTTTCATTTCCTGAAGTTTAAAAGGCAAATTGGTAATAACATTTTCTATAATCGAAGGTGCTCCAGGGTATCTATCTTTAGTTTCAAAAATATAATCAAAACGCTTATGCAAAGCATTTATAACACGCTGGTGAGCATAAATAGGGATATCTCCTTGTTTGAAAAAGAAAGGTCTAATATCGTCCATTCCTAAAACATGATCACTATGTTCGTGAGTAAATAAAATACCATCAATCTTTGTGCAATTAGCTCTTAACATCTGGCATCTAAAATCCGGACCACAATCAATAACATAGGTATAATCCTTCCACTCTACCAAAACAGAAACACGTAAGCGCTTATCTTTAGAATTTGTACTTAAACACACAGGATGATTACTACCAATAACTGGAATACCTTGAGATGTACCTGTCCCTAAAAATGTAATTTTCAATTGTTATTTTTAATTAAAATTTATTATTTATCAAATACTTTTCAAATTTATCATTTTATAGTCATTTTTATGTTATGAAATGCTTCAATAATTAAAGAATCTCTATATTTTTTTATACTTTTGTATTTATAAAAAATAGCCATGTCTGTAAAATTAAAAGGAGATAGAGAAATTAGTAAGGTTTTAACTATCAAGCAGAAAGCTTTACAAATAAATCTTAACGAGCATATATATGGAACTTTTGCTGAAATAGGTGCAGGTCAAGAAACTGTTCGTAATTTTTTTAGAGCTGGCGGCGCTTCGGGAACTATAGCAAAAGCAATGTCGGCATACGATAAAGACTTCTCTGATGCTGTTTATGGAATAGAACCAGATCAGCGATATGTAACGCAATCTCGTTTAATCCGAATGCTTTCTCATGAAGTTAATCTCATTGAAGAGAGAATAAATAGAAAAAAACATCCTGAAAAATTATTTTTTGCCTATGCAAATACAGTAGCTACCATAGATTTTTCTAAAAAATTTAAAGGTCATGGTTGGCTAGGTGTTAAATTTCAGTTAGATCCTTTAGAGGATTATAATGAAATAGTTGTTCATATTCGTTTTAAACAAACCAATACGCAATTACAGCAAGAAACTTTGGGCATGCTAGGTGTAAACTTAATTTTTGGCGGATTTTATTTACACGATAACCCAAAAGAAATTGTAAAATCTTTGTATGATAATATAGAAACAGATCAGATTGAGATAGATATGATTAATTTTTCTGGTTCAAGATTTACGTATGTAGATAATAGGTTGATGAGTTTGCAATTAGTTAAAAACGGGATGACAGAAGCTGTTATGTTTGGCCCAGATGGTAATAACCTTTTGCCAGCTCAAGTATTATACAAAAAAAATATTCTTGCACTTCGAGGTAGTTTTAGACCAGTTACCAAAGTAAATATGGATATGTTTGAAAAAGCACAAGAATTATTTTTAAACGAAAAAACTGTAGATAAAGATAAAACTAAATTTATTTTCGAAATTACATTAGCCAACTTACGTGCTGAAGGCGAAATTAATGAACGAGATTTTTTAGATAGAGCCGAATTGTTATGCTCTCTGGGGCAGAATGTAATGATTACCAATTTTCAAGAGTATTATAGATTGGTTGAGTATTTCGCAGAGTTTACTAAAGCTAGAATGGCATTAGTAATGGGAGTTTATAATCTCATACAAATATTTGATGAAAAATATTATCGCCATTTAAGTGGAGGTATATTAGAAGCATTTGGAAAATTATTCTTTAAAGATTTAAAAGTGTATTTGTATCCTCTTAAAGATAAAGAAACAGGAGATTATATTACTAGCGAAAACCTAAAAGTACATCCACGTATGAAAGAATTATATAAATTCTTTAAATACAATGGAAAAATGCTTGATATAAAAGACTTTAATCCAGATATCTTAAACATTTTATCAAGAAAAGTTCTTAAAATGATTGCCAATGGTGAAGAGGGTTGGGAAGAAATGTTACCAAAAGGTATTTCTGAAATAATAAAAGATCAGCATTTATTTGGATATTCAAGAAGACGAGTTAAAAACCTAAATTAGACTCCTAATATCTGATTTGAATGTACTTTAGTTTTAACTTTTAATATCACATCTTCAATAATACCGTTTTCGTCTATTACAAAAGTAGTGCGATGAATTCCATCATAAGTACGACCCATAAATTTTTTTGGTCCCCAAACTTCAAAAGCATTAATTACAGTTTTATCTTCGTCTGATAGCAGTGGAAACGGAAATTTGTACTTGTTTTTAAAATTAGTCTGTCTCTTTTCACTATCTGCACTCACACCCAAAATATCGTAACCTAACGATTGAAACCTCTCATAGTTATCGCTTAAGTTACACGCTTCTACAATACATCCAGGAGTACTTGCTTTAGGATAAAAGAACAAAACAAGCTTCCTTCCTTTATAATCGCCTAACGAAA
>CAYRVY010000368.1:0-2793 GCA_964427695.1 uncultured Flavobacteriaceae bacterium | reverse complement strand
GATTATAAATCGTATTTCCCTATTGGAATCACTAGAATTTCTTCAGAAGGCGAAGAAGAATCTGTTCAAGTATATGACATTATAAAAGGCGACCGATTACTTATTAGAAATGAAGAACTTATTCCTGTTGATTGCGTTTTAATAAAAGGAAAAGCACGTGTTGATTATAGTTTTGTTACCGGAGAATCTGAAGCTGTTTCAAAACAATCTGGAGACAAGCTCTTTGCAGGAGGTAAACAACTTGGTGGAATTATAGAAATTGATGTACTAAAATCGGTTGAGCAAAGTTATTTAACTCAACTATGGAGTAACGATGTTTTTAAGGTAAGTAAAGAGGATGCATTCACTACTTTAACCAATCAAATAAGTAAACATTTTACAATTGCAATTCTTACAATAGCCATAACTGCAACTACTTTTTGGTTATTTACAGACTCTAGCAAAGCTATAAATGTATTTACTGCTGTGTTAATTATTGCCTGCCCATGTGCTATTGCTTTATCTGCTCCTTTTACTTTAGGAAATATATTGCGAATTCTTGGCAAGAAAAAATTCTATTTAAAAAATGCTCATGTAATTGAGCAACTTGCAAAAGTAAACACCATAATATTTGACAAAACAGGAACCATTACTACTAATAAAGAAACTGCAATTAATTATGAAGGCACAACGCTTTCAGAAGAGGAAGAATCATTATTAAAAAACACATTAAGAGGCTCTAACCATCCTTTAAGCAGATCATTATATAGTTTATTAGATGAGCATAATATTATTAGTTTAGACCACTACCAAGAGCATTTAGGCAAAGGCATAGAAGCCTCGTATAAATCTAAACATATTAAAGTAGGCTCTGCTCCTTTTGTTGGACATCTTTCAAATATAGCAACATTAAGTACTGCAGTACATATAAGCACCAACAACTCCTATAAAGGAAAATTTACGTTTTACAACTCTTATAGAAAGGGTATATCTCAAGTATTTAATACGTTGAAAAAAGAATATGACCTCGTCATTTTATCTGGAGATAATGAAGGCGAAAAAGAAAACCTAATTAAAATATTGCCTTCAAAAACAAAGTTGTTATTCAATCAAAAACCTGAAGATAAATTAGAGTATATAAAGTACCATCAAAATGAAGGTGCTAACGTATTAATGATAGGTGATGGATTAAACGATGCTGGAGCATTAGCACAAAGTAATGTTGGGATTGCCCTATCTGAAAATGTAAACGTGTTTTCTCCAGCCTGTGATGTCATTTTAGATGCTTCAAAATTCAATCAATTGTATCATTATATAAAGATATCAAGATCAGCAATAAAGATTATTAAATGGAGCTTTGCACTCTCGTTCTTATATAATATTATTGGGTTATCCTTTGCAGTAACCGGACAATTAGAGCCTATAGTTGCAGCAATACTAATGCCATTAAGCTCCATAAGTATCGTAATATTTACAACAATTACTACTAACTATTTAGGGCGTCAATTAGAATGATAAAAAATAATAAAAAATGACAAATGTCATGTATTAATAATATGTTCAAACGTAATTTTGAGCCGTAACTTCAAATAGGTATGGGTGTTATATATATTTTACTAACAATAAGTATTATTATAGCTATTGGTTTTTTTATTGCTTTTATTTTTGCGGTAAAAAGCGGTCAATTCGATGATAGCTATACTCCTTCAGTACGTATGCTTTTTGAAGACGAACTTGTAAAAGAGAAACCTAAAAAAACTAAACTAACTAAAAAAAACAAACAATAAATTATGGAATTGCAACAGTTTTATTACGATAATAAAATCGTTAAAAAATTCATCTATGCTACAATAATTTGGGGAGTTATAGGTATGATTGTTGGCTTACTGCTGGCTTTTATGTTTATTTACCCAAACCTTACAGATGGTATCTCTTGGTTAAGTTTTGGCCGATTAAGACCCTTGCATACCAACGCAGTAATTTTTGCTTTTGTTGGTAATGCCATTTTTGCTGGAGTATATTACTCTTCTCAACGCTTACTAAAAGCAAGAATGTTTAGTGATACCTTAAGCAACATTAATTTTTGGTGTTGGCAACTCATAATTATTGGAGCTGCAATTACCTTACCTTTAGGCTATACAACATCAAAAGAATATGCCGAATTAGAATGGCCTTTTGATATTGCTATTGCTGTAATTTGGGTAGTTTTTGGTTGGAATCTTATTGGCACTATATTAAAGCGAAGACAACGCCATTTATATGTTGCAATATGGTTTTACATAGCCACATTTGTAACCGTTGCAGTACTCCATATTTTTAATAGTTTAGCACTTCCTGTAAGTGCATTAAAGAGTTATTCGGTGTATTCTGGAGTTCAAGATGCATTGGTACAATGGTGGTATGGACATAATGCGGTTGCGTTTTTCTTAACAACACCGTTTTTAGGATTGATGTATTATTTTATTCCTAAAGCTTCAAACAGACCAATCTATTCTTATAGACTTTCTATTGTTCATTTTTGGTCACTCATCTTTATTTACATTTGGGCAGGACCACATCACTTATTATATACTGCGCTTCCAGAATGGGTGCAAAATTTAGGTGTTGCATTTTCTATAATGCTCCTAATGCCTTCTTGGGGAGGAATGATAAACGGGCTACTTACGCTTCGTGGTGCTTGGGATAAAGTACGAACTGACCCAGTTTTAAAATTTATGGTGGTCGCTATTACTGGTTATGGAATGGCTACTTTTGAAGGTCCAATGTTAGCACTTAAAAATGTAAACGCAATAGCACATTATACCGATTGGATTA
>CAYRVY010000367.1:0-2814 GCA_964427695.1 uncultured Flavobacteriaceae bacterium | reverse complement strand
TTTTCCTGCGGAAAATCCGCTGACACAAACTCGCACTATTCTTACACGAACCGTTGTGCGTCATACCCGAAAAGATTTAATCCAGTAAATAAAACCTATGAAAAAAAAGATTTATGTACCTTCAAAAGGACCAGATTGTTGGAAAAATTTTCTTGCTGACCCTGAAAAACAATGGGTAACTGGATTTTCTGCAAAAACATTGGCTCATTCTTGGGAAGATACAAATGGATTCCCAAAACAATTTGATAAAATTTTAAATAATTTTGGACTTGATTTAAATTTACTACTTGCCATTCCTGAATATAAAGTATTTTTAGATAGTAAAAGAGCTCCAAGTCAAAATGATTTATTTGTTTTATCACGTGATTCAAATGGATTAGCTGTAATGATGATTGAAGGAAAAGTTTCTGAATCATTTGATAAATTAATAAAGGATTGGAAGGATAGTGACGGAAAATTTCACAGATTTGAATTTCTCAAAGATAAATTAGAAATTAATGACAAAACTGAAGACATAAACGATTTTAGATATCAATTGTTCCACAGAACAGTTTCAGCTATATTGACAGCAGAACAATTTACAGCAAAAAAAGCTATAATGATTGTGCATTCATTTAGTCAATCTGATAAATGGTTCAAAGATTATTTTGATTTTGTAAAACTTATCAATTCTAATTTGAATACGAAAGTTAATGAAATCAATAAATGTAAAACATTGAGTTCTGGAATAGAATTATATGTTGGCTGGATAAAAGGAGAAGAAAAATATTTGAGTAAATAAGTACGAACGCACAACACCGTGTATAAAAAATTGCTAAATTAGTGCTTAACCAAAGTTAGCTGCAATTTTGTTACGTCTGATTTTCCTTCGGAAAATCCTCGCATACAAAACCGCAACTTTCCATACACCAAACGTTGCCAGTAATGTGAGCAAAATCATCAAAAGTTTCCATATAATTCAACTTTTTTGTTGTCTTTGCTAAAGAAAACCGACAACCAACTGAATGAAACCAAAATTTGAGGTAGTATTTCTCGAACAAGCTATTGACTTTATGTCCAAATTGGATGTGAAAGCTAAAAAGAAAATCTACTATAATTTGGATAAAGCTAAACTCGAAAACGACCCGAAGTTGTTTAAAAAACTGAAAGACAATATTTGGGAGTTTAGAACACTTTATCAAGGAATTCAATACAGACTCTTTGCCTTTTGGGACAAAACTGACAAAACCGAAACGCTTGTTTTATCCACACACGGAATGGTTAAAAAAGTGAGTAAAGTACCAAAATCTGAAATTGAGAAAGCATTGAAAATTAGAGCAGAATATTTTGACCAATAAACTTAAAGTTATGGCAACAAAAAAGAAAAAAATGAAAATGATGACACTTGACCAAATGAAAGACAATGACATCGGAAAAGTTGGAACTACTGAACGAGATAAATACGAATTTGACTTGCGAATGGAAGTACTTGGAGATATGATTAAGTCTGTCAGAAAAGAACGGAATTTGACGCAAGAACAACTCGGAGAATTAATCGGTGTTCAAAAATCCCAAATATCGAAGTTAGAACGAAACACAAAAAATGTAACTATCGAAACGATTTTAAAAGTTTTTAGAGCAATGAACAACCCCGAAGCAGAGCTTCAAGGTATCCACTTAACCAAACAAACTTAGTTGGCTCTTATGATAACTCTTGTATTATTTTGAATCATTCCCTTGTGTGCTGATATATTTCTTGATTGTTTCTTCATTTGCATACTGACCAACTGTATTTGTAGGCTTCCCTTAATTAGAACCATTTAAATTTCTAATTTTTCAAATTTACTATTATTTTTAATTCTAATGGAGCTAGCTCCATTAGAATTAATTATTGCATATTTTATTGGAGGGATTTTACCTAATGCATCGTGAGGTCTAAAATGATTATAGTCATCCATCCAAATTTGTGTTTGCTCTCTTACTTGTTCTAAGTTTTCAAAAATATATTTGTTTAATACACCTCTTCTATAGCTTCCGTTAAATCGTTCCACAAAAGCATTTTGAGTAGGTTTTCCTGATTGTATATATCTAAATTCAATATCATACATTATACTCCAATTGGCTGTTATTTTTGCTATAAATTCTGGACCATTATCCATTCGTATTCGTTTTGGCTTTCCTCTTTTGTTTATTAAATGATTGAGTACCCAAATAATACGATTACTTGGTAAGGAGTAATCTATTTCTATAAAAAGAACTTCTCTATTATAATCATCAATCACATTAAATCCTCTAAAACGTCTGCTATTATCTAAAACATCTGTTACAAAATCCATACTCCAAGTATGGTTTAATTCTTTAGGAACTTCCAAAGGTTCTTTTACCCTTGCAGGTAAGCGTTTCTTTACCTTACGGCGTAATGATAATCCTAATGATTTATAAACCCTATAGACACGTTTATGATTCCAAGGTTTTCCTTCATTACGTAAACGATCATAAGCCTTCCAAAATCCTTCCTCTGAATGTTGCTCTGCCTTTTCTTGAAGAGCTTCTTCTATTTCTGAATCATCTTTTTTTAATGGCTGATAATAATAAACACTTTTACTCATATTTAAAACTCGGCACGCCCTACAGATACCGTAATGAATAAGCTGTTTTGTTATGATTCGCTTGCGGTAAGGCTTTATAGCTTTTTTTCGATAATCTCCTTCGCCATTTGATAATCTAACGCCAGAGTAGCATACATCTGTTTGAGTTTACGGTTCTCTTCTTCTAAAGACTTTAACCCGCATTATTCATCGTCTGGACAAATCATCTTTCAAATCATTTTAAAGT
>CAYRVY010000366.1:0-2819 GCA_964427695.1 uncultured Flavobacteriaceae bacterium | reverse complement strand
TTCTAATAAAATTGAATTTGATAGATATTTTCAAAATGTAAAAATTGATGATTTACGTTTAAGTCATCTTAAAGAGGAAATTGAACTATCAGGAGTTATTCGGGATTCTTCTTATAAAAATATAAATCTAAATTTTAAAGATGTTGAACTGGCTAAGATAACTCCAAGAATAGATAGTTTAGCGCTTGCTGGTAATGTAAACGGCAAGTTAAAACTGCAACAACAAAACGATATTTATTTACCAGAATCTAATGTAATAATTGATGATTTTAAAGTTAATAACTTTAATCTTGGATCTTTTAAAGCCAATATTATAGGCAGTGAATCTCTAACTAATTATTATGTGAATATAGCATTAAAAGATGATGCAAATGAATCGCTTTCGGTAGTAGGCAATTTAGATGTTTCTGGAAAAAATTCTACGTTGGAATTAGATATTAATTTCAATAAATTCATTTTAAATCCTCTAAATCCATTTGGTGGAGGGGTAATTACAAATATTAGAGGAGAAATTGCTGGCAACGCAAGAGTTACAGGAACACTGCAACGACCACAAATTAATGGGCAATTAAAATTAGACAAAGGAGGTTTAAGTATGCCATATCTAAATATAGATTATGCATTTGAGGATGATACAGCAATAACTTTAAATACATCAAAATATCAAAGCTTTGTATTTAATAATGCACGTTTGTTTGATTCGGAATATTTTTCTGAAGCCACATTAAGTGGAAGTATAAATCATGTTAATTTTTCAAAATGGTCATTAGGTCTTACTTTAAACTCAAATAGATTATTAGTTCTTAATACAAGCGATAGCGAAGATGCTTTGTATTTTGGAACTGCATTTGTTGGTGGAATCATTAATATTAAAGGACCTACAGATCAACTTGTTATTAATGCAGATGTAAAATCAGAGAAAGGTACAGTATTTAAAATCCCACTTAACAATGCTCAAACTTTTGCAGACCATTCTTATATTCATTTTTTAAGTCCAGAAGAAAAAGAAGCTAGATTAAAAGGAGAACACGTTGTTATAGAGCTTATTAAAGGCTTAGAGCTAGATTTTGATTTGGAAATAAATGAAAATGCTGAAATTGAAATCGTAATTGATAAAGATACAGGAAGTTCTATAAAAGGTCGAGGAAATGGCGTTTTGTTGGCGCAAATAAATACTAATGGTAAGTTTAATATGTTTGGCGACTTTATTGTAGAGGATGGAGTATATAATTTTGTTTATGGTGGTTTAATACAAAAAGAATTTAATGTAGAACAAGGCGGAACTTTGGTTTGGGAAGGAGACCCTCTAAAAGCTCAAATTAATATTAAAGCAGTTTACGATGGCATCCAGGCAAACCCTTCAATTTTATTAGACAATCCAATTAATAGAAGTATTCCTGTAGAAGTAGAAATTCATCTCACAGGTGAATTAGAAAAACCTAATCCAATATTTAATTTAAGCTTTCCTAATGTTAATACAACATTAAACTCAGAATTAAATTATAGACTAGATAATAACGAAAGCAGGCAGTTTCAAGCCTTATCTTTATTGGCAACAGGTTCATTTACCAATCAATTAAGAATAGACCAACAGGCTATTTATGGTAATTTAGCAGAACGTGCATCTGCAATTCTAAACAGTTTTTTTAGGGATAGTGATGGAAAATTACAATTAGGATTAGACTACCAAATTGGAGAAAACAGACCAGAATATCAAACAGATGATAGACTAGGTGTAACACTATCTACAAAAATTAATGATAGAATACTTATTAACGGAAAAGTCGGTGTACCAATAGGAGGTGTAAACGAAACTGTAGTAGCTGGGGATTTTGAAATTGAAGTACTACTTAATGAAGAAGGTAATTTTTCAATGAAATTCTTTAATCGCGAAAATAGCATTAGAAACTTTGGTGAGCAAATTGGCTATACACAAGGTATGGGAATATCTTATAATGTAGAGTTTGACAATTTTAAAGAACTTCTGGGTAAAATTTTTAAAGGTAATAAGAAGCCAAAAGTTGAAATGACAAAAATTGAAGAAGAAGAAGAAGACAAAGAAACCTTACTTCCGATACAACATAGCTTCAAGAAAAAAGACACAAAAAATTAATAAAAAAGCAGTTTACTTCCTGTTTTCGTAAAATACTTATTAACGAAAACGTTTGAGTTTTTACTTTTGCTTAAAATTAAATAAAACATAGCTTTTTTGTTGTATAAGTTTATTAGTTTTACTCCTTAAAACGCAAAAAAATGTCAGCAAAGATAAAAATAATTGGCTTGATGACGTCAGGAGGAGATGCTCCTGGAATGAATGCTGCAATCAGATCTGTAACTCGTACTTGTGCATATTATAATATAAAATGTATAGGAATTTATAGAGGTTATGAAGGCATGATTGAGGGAGATTTTAAAATATTAACGGCAAGAAATGTAAATAACATTATAAACAAAGGAGGGACTATTTTAAAATCGACCAGATCTAACGAATTTAGAACTAAAGAAGGTAGAAAAAAAGCATATTCACAAATTAAGAAGGTAAATATTGATGCTCTAATACTTATTGGAGGAGATGGTACGTTTACAGGAGGTTTATTATTTAGCGAAGAATTTAATTTCCCTTTGGTTGGTATTCCTGGAACTATTGATAACGATATCTATGGTACAAATTATACAATAGGATACGATACTGCTTTAAATACAGTCGTTGCGTCAATAGATAAAATTCGAGATACTGCTAGCTCTCATAAACGCTTATTTTTTATAGAAGTAATGGGTAGAGATGCAGGTCATATAGCTTTAAATGCAGGTGTTGGTGC
>CAYRVY010000365.1:0-2825 GCA_964427695.1 uncultured Flavobacteriaceae bacterium | reverse complement strand
ACAAGAAAAAATTCCAGGACAAGATGCATTTATCATTTTAGATAATATCAGAAAATCTAATGAAGTTTGGAAAAACTCTGGTGTAGTTATTGAAGATTTAGGCGATGGTATTCTAAATGTAGAATTTCAATCTAAAATGAATACTATTGGTGGTGATGTTCTCGCTGGATTAAATAAAGCATTTGATTTAGCCGAAAAAGATTTTCAGGGATTAGTTGTTGGTAATCAAGCGGCAAATTTCTCGGTTGGCGCAAATATAGGCATGATTTTTATGATGGCTGTGGAGCAAGAATATGATGAGTTAAACATGGCAATTAAAATGTTTCAAGATACAATGATGCGAATGCGATATTCTTCTATTCCAACAATTGCAGCACCTCATGGTATGACACTTGGTGGTGGTTGCGAATTGTCTATGCACGCAGATAAAGTTGTAGCTGCAGCCGAAACATATATTGGTTTAGTAGAGTTTGGAGTTGGCGTAATTCCTGGTGGTGGAGGTTCTAAAGAAATGACATTAAGAGCTTCAGATACTTTCAAGAAAAACGATGTAGAGTTAAATGTGCTTCAAGACTATTTCTTAACTATTGGGATGGCAAAAGTGGCTACTTCTGCTTACGAAGCATTTGATCTGGGAATACTTCAAAAAGGAAAAGATATTGTTGTAGTAAATAAAGACAGACAAATTGCAACAGCCAAAGCTTATGCTAAACTTATGGCAGAACAAGGATACACTAAACCTATTCATCGTACAGATATAAAAGTACTTGGCAAACAAGCTCTCGGAATGTTTTTAGTAGGAACAGATTCTATGGAAGCAAGTAGATATATTAGTGAACACGATAAAAAAATTGCTAATAAATTAGCTTTTGTTATGGCTGGTGGTGACTTATCTGAGCCAACCTTTGTAAGCGAGCAATACTTGCTGGATATTGAGCGAGAAGCTTTCTTGAGTTTATGCACAGAACGCAAAACCTTAGAACGCATTCAGCATATGTTAAAGACTGGGAAACCGTTACGTAATTAAGACGTAAGACTGAAAATGACTTATGACATAAGACAAGGACATAGGACTAAAATGACCAAATATAAGAATGATTAATATAAATGAGACTGGAAAAAACAAATTGGTTTTTGAAATTATGACATCTTAAGTCTTATATCAAAAATATCTTAAATCAAAAAATATGGCAGCAAGACATAACTTTAGAAAATTAACTATCTGGAAAAATGGGCTAGAAATCGTGAAAGAAACTTATGCGACAACTAAAAGATTTCCAAAATCTGAAATATATTCACTAACAAATCAAATGCAACGCTGTTCTGTTTCTATTCCTTCGAATATAGCAGAAGGCACAAGTAAAGGAACAGACAAGCATTTTTTACAATATTTAGAAGCAGCATTAGGTTCTGCTTTTGAGTGGGAAACTCAACTAATAATATCTTTTGAAATAGAATACATTTCAGAAAAAACTTTTAAACATTTAGAAACAAAAATTCAAAATATACAAGGAATGATAACACGTTTTATGGAAAAATTAAGCAAGTCTTAAATCCTGCGTCTTATCATCTTAAGTCAAATAATCTAATAATTATGAACAAAACCGCTTACATTGTAAAAGCATTTAGAACAGCAGTTGGTAAAGCACCAAGAGGTGTATTTCGTTTTAAAAGAACAGACGAATTAGCAGCAGAAACCATCCAATATATGATGAAAGAACTGCCAAACCTCGATAAAACTCGTATAGACGATGTTATTGTTGGCAATGCAATGCCTGAAGGATCTCAAGGATTAAATATGGCACGTCTTATCTCTTTAATGGGATTAGATACTGTTGATGTGCCTGGTGTCACTGTAAATCGTTTTTGCTCATCAGGTCTTGAGACTATTGCTATGGCAACTGCCAAAATTCAAGCAGGAATGGCAGATTGCATCATTGCTGGAGGAGCAGAAAGTATGAGTGCAGTACCAATGACAGGTTATAAGCCAGAACTTAATTACGACCTTGCAACATCTGGACACGAAGATTATTATTGGGGAATGGGAAATACTGCTGAAGCTGTTGCAAATCAGTTTAAAGTATCTCGTGAAGACCAAGATGAGTTTGCTTTTAATTCGCATATGAAAGCCTTAAAAGCGCAAGCTGAAAATAAATTTCAAGATCAAATTATCCCAATTACAGTCGATCAAGTTTATGTAGATGAAAACGGAAAGAAAGCAACCAAATCATACACAGTTACAAAAGATGAAGGTCCTAGAAAAGGAACAAGCAAAGAAGCTTTAGCAAAACTTCGTGCTGTATTTGCTGCAGGTGGAAGTGTAACTGCCGGAAACTCTTCACAAATGAGTGATGGTGCAGCTTTTGTAATGATTATGAGTGAAAATATGGTTAAAGAATTAAACCTGGAGCCTATTGCACGATTAGTAAATTATGCCGTAGCTGGTGTGGAGCCTCGTATTATGGGAATTGGTCCTGTAAAGGCAATTCCGAAAGCATTAAAACAAGCAGGATTAAAGCAAAATGACATTTCGTTAATAGAATTAAATGAAGCATTTTCATCTCAATCTTTAGCAGTAATGCGAGAACTTGATTTAAACCAAGATATTGTAAATGTAAATGGTGGTGCCATTGCACTTGGTCATCCTTTGGGTTGTACTGGAACTAAACTTTCTGTGCAACTGTTTGATGAAATGCGAAAACGCAATATGAAAGGTAAATACGGAATGGTTACTATGTGTGTAGGAACAGGACAAGGAGCTGCAGGTATTTTTGAATTCCTAAACTAGATGTTAGAAAAATAGAGTCTAGAATCTAGACTTATTA
>CAYRVY010000364.1:0-2827 GCA_964427695.1 uncultured Flavobacteriaceae bacterium | reverse complement strand
AATATTGTGAAAAAGAAACTATTTTATGCGACATTATATGTTTAAATTGGTATTAGTTATTATTTTTTGAGATTCTTCATTTCATTCAGATTGACACTTTTTAGACAGCCTCTTTTACTTCCTAAAAAGTTATTTTATGAATGAATTTCTAAACGCAGCCATAGACGAAGCCAAAAAAGGGTTGGAAGATGGAGGCATACCTATTGGATCTGTAATAGTGTATAATAATGAGATTATTGGGAGAGGACATAATCGAAGAATTCAAAACGGAAGCGTTGTATTACATGGCGAAATGGATGCTCTTGAAAATGCAGGACGACAATCTGCTAAAGTGTATAAAAACTGCACATTATATACAACTTTATCGCCTTGCGCAATGTGTGCAGGAGCAATTTTATTGTATGGAATTCCAAAAGTAATTATTGGCGAGAATACAACTTTTTTAGGAGAAGAAGCGCTTTTAAAATCTCGTGGTGTTAGCGTTGTGGTTGTCCATAACCAAGAATGTAAAGATATTATGACTTTATTTATTAAAAATAATCCTGAATTATGGAATGAAGATATTGGTGTTTAATACCAATTTAACTATTCTTTCTTTAAATTATCTATACCTAAAAATTTGTCTTCCCTAATTGTGTACCAAGTACGATTTATTTAATCAATATCTTCTAAAAAAGTAGTTAATCCATTAAATAGAATCTTGCAGTTATCCTTATATAATACAAGAACCACCTCTAAGGAGGAGGTTCTTGTATTCAGATTTACAGTTATTTAGCTTTCTGTATTATCTTCAGTACTTGGAGGTAAAGTAGCTGGTTCAACAGAGCTATCATGAGAATTATGATACTCTTCTAAAAGATTCATAGTTGCATTTAGCAAATCTTTAGTTTCCAGTAAGAGGCTAAAATATAAGGTTGTGTTTTTAGGACTTCCTTCTTCTGTTCTTGTGCGCTCTACTTGTTTCTGAATTTTTTCTTTAACTAAATCATAAACAACAGCTTTGTTATTTAATAAATTGCCAATTTGTTCAAAAGAACGCGAATCAAACGCTGCTTTGGTATCATTAAATAAAATTTCAATTTTATCATCTACTTCTTTCAACTCTTTTATTTGGCTGAATTTTAATTTTTTATGATTGTTATTAACATGCTTATGACTCACTTTAGAGATGTATTCTAAAGACTGTACCATATCTTGTAAATATCCTAAAATATTAATATAGAAATTACTGGCACCAACACTAGATTCATCTAAATTTTTAATAAAATAAAAGATGTTATCGCGTAATTCATCAACTTCATCAGAAAGTTTAATAACTTGTTTCTTATTCTTTTTAAGTGCAGATAAATCTTGTAAAGCAAGACCTCTAATTGCATTAGTATATATTCTGTTACCGCGTTTTACAACATTGGCAATATTTTTTGCACTTTCATAAATTACACCTTGAACCGAACTGCTTTCAGCTTTTTCTAAATGATCTTCAGCCTTTGTTCCTTTAGTTTTCTTCTTGTGATAGATGTAGTTTCTACCTAAAAGTAATACCGCAAAAAACAATAAAAGTGCAATAGCTGTTGGACCACCTATGTGTATAAGATAAGCCATTATTGCCGCTCCAGTAAAAGCACTAAAAGCTGTAAAGAACCAGCCACCAATCACATTTAATACTCCAGCAACACGATATACAGCACTTTCGCTACCCCAAGCTCTATCTGCTAAAGAAGAACCCATAGCGACCATAAATGTAACATAAGTGGTGGAAAGCGGTAATTTATAAGATGTAGCTATAGATATTAATACACCTGCAACCATCAAGTTAACCGAAGCTCTTATCATATCAAAAGCCGGAGCTTTATAACTTTTATTATTTGGAAGTACAACAATAGGTTTTTTAAATCTTAAATCAATTGAATTTTGGATTGATTTTGGCAAAACTGCATTAAAACCATTACTTAAATATGTAGAACTTCTAACAACTAAACGGGATAATAAGTTTGGTTGAAATTTTTCATGAGTTTCGCCATGAGTTGATAGACCAATTTCAGTTTGTGTAACAGTTCGTGCTTTTTTAGAAAACCATAAGGTTAGTACCATAATTCCACCAGCTATAAATAAAAGCAGTGTTGGTGTTGGAACTTTTGATGCCAAAATATCCATACTAAACTCATGCGCTGGTATTCCAGAAGCAGCCCAAGCCTCATAAGATTGCCAAGCAGCAATGGGTACACCAATAAAATTCACCAAGTCGTTTCCAGCAAATGCCAAAGCTAAAGCGAATGTCCCAACTCCTATAATAAGTTTGTAAATATTAATTTTAAGAAAATTAATTAAAACATAAGATATAAAGAACCAAAAAATCAAACTAACACCAATAATAGGAATTACTTGTATTTCTAAAAAATCTTTTAAGGGTTGGTTTCCAATAATATCAAAACTTTTACTTGCATAAGCTGTGCCTTTAACACCTTTCATTAAAATAAAATATACAATTGCTGTTAAAGCAACACCTCCAAATAATGCGCCAACCCATTTCGCTTTCTTTTCAAAATCATACGATAATAATAATCTGGAGACCCATTGGACTAAAGCTCCTATTGAAAAGGCGACGACAATAGAAAGGAGTATTCCGGAAATAATTTGAATGGCTTTTGAAGTATTTATATAATTTACTATATCTGAAAAATTGCCGCTATCTGCACTAATTTTTATTAGCGCCATGGCAACCGAAGCACCAAGTAATTCAAAAACAATTGAAACTGTAGTCGAAGTTGGCAACCCTAATGTATTAAAGAAATCTAATAATAATATATCAGTAATCATTACTGCCATA
>CAYRVY010000363.1:0-2846 GCA_964427695.1 uncultured Flavobacteriaceae bacterium | reverse complement strand
ATTGGCTCTCAAAAAAAATAGTTAACCTTCGTATTTTTGGAGATGAAGATGGTGTAATGAATAAATCGCTTTTAGATGTTAATGGCGAAGTTATAGTAATAAGTCAGTTTACACTTCATGCAAATGTAAAAAAGGGGAACAGACCAAGTTATATTAAAGCTGCAAAACCAGAAATAGCCATTCCGCTTTATGAGACTTTTGTAAAACAAATGGAGTTAGATTTAGGTAAAAAAATACAAACAGGACAATTTGGAGCAGACATGAAAGTAGAACTCTTAAATGATGGTCCTGTGACCATTATTATTGATACAAAAAACAAGGAATCATGAACATAGAAAATGCACAACAAGCCGTTGACGATTGGATTAAAGCACATGGCGTTCGTTATTTTAACGAGCTTACCAATATGGCACAACTTACCGAAGAAGTAGGTGAAGTAGCTCGTATTATTGCCAGACGTTATGGCGAACAAAGTGAGAAAGAAAACGATAAGAATAAAGACCTTGGCGAAGAATTGGCAGATGTCATGTTTGTAGTATTATGCATGGCTAATCAAACAGGAATTAACCTTCAAGAAGCTTTTAATAAAAAGTTAGAATTAAAAGCAAAAAGAGATCACGATAGACATCACAACAATCAAAAACTAAAATAATATATTTAATCTTCTCCCTTTGGGAGAAATGTCCGAAGGACAATGAGGGCTCATGAATCTTAAACTTCAAAAATCAATAATAAATCAAAAATCTGAAATCACAATAACAGGCTCTAAAAGCGAGTCTAATCGTTTGTTATTACTACAGGCATTATATCCTTCAATTTATATCGAAAACCTTTCAAATTCAGACGATTCTAATCTCATGCAAAGTGCATTACAATCAACTGAAAACATAATAGACATTCATCATGCAGGAACAGCAATGCGGTTTCTAACGGCATATTTTTCAATTCAAAAAGGTAGAGAAATTATTTTAACAGGTTCTAACCGAATGCAAGAACGACCAATACAAATTTTGGTAGAGGCTTTACAGCAATTAGGTGCAGAGATTAGCTATGAGAAAAATCACGGTTTTCCTCCTTTAAAAATAAAAGGAAAGACACTAACTAAAAGTAAAGTAACACTTAATGCTAATGTTAGTAGCCAATATATTTCAGCCTTATTGCTAATTGCTCCAAAACTTAAAAATGGTTTAGAATTAACTTTAGAAGGCAAAATTACTTCAATACCATATATAGAAATGACCTTGAGTTTATTGAGTGAAATTGGAGTTGAAACATCATTTAAAAACAAATTAGTTAAAGTTAATTATCTGGAAAATATTTCCCCTTTGGGAATAAAGGGGCTCGTTGAATCCGATTGGTCTTCAGCTTCATATTATTATAGTATTGTTGCCTTGAGTAATATTGGCACAAAAATAGAATTATCATACTACAAGAAGGATAGTCTTCAAGGCGATTCAGCATTAACAGAAATTTATAAAGAGTTAGGCGTACAAACAACGTTTAAAAATAATTCCATAATCATTAAAAAATCGTTAATCACTAATCGTCAATCGTCAATGAAACTAGACCTAGGCAATGCGCCAGATTTGGCTCAAACAATTGTAGTAACTTGTTTTGGTTTAGGAATTGAATGTTTCTTGACTGGTCTTCAGACTTTAAAAATAAAAGAAACAGATCGTCTATTAGCTTTAAAAAATGAAATTGAAAAACTAGGAGGACAAGTAAAAATAACTCAAGATTCACTACAATTATTAGTTTCAAAAAACAGTAACAAAAATGTAAATATTGAAACATATAACGACCATAGAATGGCTATGGCATTTGCGCCTTTAGCATTAAATAAATCTATAGTTATTAACGATGCAGAAGTAGTTTCAAAGTCTTATCCTAACTTTTGGAATGACTTGAAAACTATAGGTTTTCAGTTAAATGAAATAATAAATACTTAAATACTTGACAAGACCTATCTTGAGATTGTATATTTGCCACTTTCAAAAATTAAACAAGTATTAAATGAAATAAGTATATTGAATTGTCTATAAATTTTTTATGCGAATTACATTTAACTTACTTATAAAACAAACACTACCAAATGAAATTATCACACTTTCACTTTAGCCTTCCAGAAGAATTATTAGCAGAACACCCTTCAGAAAACAGAGATGAAGCTAGGCTAATGGTTTTAAATCGTAAAGAGCAAACCATAGAGCACAAACAATTTAAAGATATTATAGATTATTTTGACGAAGACGATGTCATGATTCTTAATAATACTAAAGTGTTTCCTGCTAGATTGTTTGGCAATAAGGAAAAAACTGGAGCAAGAATAGAAGTATTTTTGTTAAGAGAGCTAAATGCTGAACAGCGTCTTTGGGATGTGTTAGTAGATCCAGCTAGAAAAATAAGAATAGGAAACAAACTTTATTTTGGTGATGAGGATACTTTAGTCGCCGAAGTTATAGATAATACAACATCAAGAGGTAGAACCTTGCGCTTTTTATATGATGGCTCATACTATGATTTTAGAGCAAAATTAAGTGAGCTTGGTCAAACACCATTGCCTAAGTATATTAAAAGAGACGTAGAGCCTGAAGATGAAGAGCGTTATCAAACCATTTATGCAAAAAATGAAGGTTCTGTAGCTGCTCCGACTGCTGGATTACATTTCTCTAAACATTTATTAAAACGCCTTGAAATAAAAGGTATAAATTTAGCAGAAATTACTTTACATGTTGGATTAGGTACTTTCAATCCAGTAGAAGTTGAAGATTTATCCAAACATAAAATGGATAGCGAAGAAATAGTTGTAGATAAAATAGCAGTAGAAATTATAAATACAGCTTTAA
>CAYRVY010000362.1:0-2852 GCA_964427695.1 uncultured Flavobacteriaceae bacterium | reverse complement strand
CAGCCCAACGACCAATGCCTTGATTAACATATTGGTTTCTAATGTTATTAATTTGTTTTTAGATTCTTCAATAGTTTTAACAGGTTTGTTGCCAAGATATTTATGAACTATTGGATTAGAATCCAACTCAAACATACCTTCAACATCAATTGGTAGTATTTCTCTTAAAATTAATCGTTCTGTTTCTACGTATATGTTCATACTCAATTAATCATTTTAGATACTAGTTCCTTAAACAACTTATAAGCTACCATGGCTGTCATGTTATTTATATCTCTCTTTGGATTTAACTCTACAATATCTACTCCAACAATTGAAACGTTGATTGATTGTAATATAGAAATAAGGGCTCTTGTGCTTAAACCTCCAGGTTCATGATGCGAAATACCAGGCGCAAAAGCTGGGTCGAGAACGTCTAAATCTAAAGAAATATAAAGTGGTTCTTTTAGTGTTTTTACAAAGTCCAAATTAAAATTTTTCATTTCAATAATAGTAACATTATATTTTTTTGCTTGCTCTTTTTGATGTGTGTTTAGTGTTCTCACACCAACTTGGGTTAAGGATTTTAAGATTCCCTTTTCCATCAATCTTGCAAAGGGAGACGCATGAGAAAATGGGTTGTTTTCATAATTATCATACAAATCAGCGTGTGCATCGAGATGTAATACATTTAATTTATTGTACTTTTTTGTAAATGCTTCAATAACAGGAAAAGAAATAGAATGGTCTCCACCAAAGCAAATAATCTTGTCTGATACAATTAGCTCATCTTGTATTGTTTGTTTTATCTTTTTATAAACCCATTCAGCATTACTAATAGTAAAAACCATATCTCCCAAATCTTTGTAGTTTTCACCTTCTACTATTTCTACACCTTGCTCACAAAAACGATTTGCTGAACCATCAGAATCCATTAATCTAATTTTTGAAGGTGCCAATTCTGACCCTCGTAAATAAGATGAATTTGCATCGAATGGGATGCCAATTAGTTTAATCATAATTACACTTAATGTCTTAATCTACATTCAAATATAAGGCATCTATATACATTAAGGGACAAGAGCCTAATATTTAAATTTTAGTGTAAATTTAATATAAATATGGTATAAATTTATTATACTTGCAGTAATAGAAAACGCCAGTACTGCGAATACTGACGCTTTCAAGAAAGAAGGTTGAGTCTTCTAAACTCGATTTAAGAACGGCTAATGAGACCGCCTTCAACCCCTCACTTTAGTATTTTTAGCACTCTACGGGGTGCTTTTTATTTTTCAAAAATAGTATTAAACTATTTGATAAAAGATTCATAACTACTTGGATATTAAATAGTTTTTTCGCATGTTCAAAGATACAATCAAATAAGTCTTTTCTTATTTTGTACAACAAATATTTTTATTTTTTCAGTGAAGAATTAACTTCAATATAACACTAAATACTGCCTACATTCCTTGAGTTTCTCAATTAGTTTCACTATCTTTGTAACACTTTACAATCGCACTCCGATTGTTAAATTAGACAAAAATTAAGCTATCTAACGATAGCTTTTTTATGTATATTGTTGTCTTATCAATCCTATATACGCTATTATAAAATCAAAATCAGCACTGGCAACATCACTTGGTAATAATAGTTGAGCAGGTGGTTTATTTTTTAAAGGTATATTGTGTGGAATTGGTTTATTGTCAAAATAATTATCTTGAATATTGTTTACTTTATTATTTTGGCTTTGATTATTAGGCGGTAAAATAACTGGTGTGTAACCTTTTAGATTATTATCCTCTTGATTGTTTTGTTGGAATTCTTCTACTTGTTCAGAATTTTTTTCGGTTTCTTCATTCTCAATTGAGCCAAAGCTCAATATTCGTTCATCATTCAGAATTAAAATCATTTCAGCATTTTCTTCAAAAATTTCAGCAGCTTTATCACAAGCCTTTTCAGAAATGTTATGCTTTTGTAGAAGTATATTTGCTAAAGGTTTTAATGGTGGTAAAATATTGTTTTCAAATACACTTATTAAGTCATTATATAAAGATGGATTTCTAAAAGCTTCTACAAAAGCTTCTTGTTTAGCTACATCACTTATTGGTCTATAGCATTTCACAAAAAGGTCTGTTACTTTATAACCCTCTTTAGACTTCATGTCTAATAATCCATATTGAACTGCTGAACTTATTTTTTGAGTAAGACTACCTACCGAATAATTTAAAGCTTCTGCTATTTCTTCTCTTTTCGCTCGATAACTATTGCCATAATTCATATAAATTCTTTCAGAAAAATCTAAAGATTGTAAAATAGGATAAGATGGATAGGCTGCACTTCTTTGTTTCATAATATATAAATTGTTAAATTCGACATTACAAATTTAAAAAAAGGTTTTCGATTTACCAAAAATATAAACTAATATTTAATGTTCTTGTGTTTCTGTTAATTTTAATTATTATATATACTTATAAATCAAAGTTTTATAAATAATAAGAAAATATGTAAAAAAATAAGAATTTTAATATTATGTATTTATTGTAACAATTTGTATGTTTGTAATATCGAATTTAACAATGTAAGAGTTATGAACTTTAAATCACTACCACAGTTATTAGACTTTTTTAAAGAAGAAAGCACTTGTATTGAATACTACGAGCAAATTCGTTGGAATGGTAATCCTATATGTCCGCATTGTGAGAGTGAACGAGTTTATAAAACTAATAGAGGTTACAAATGTGCTAATAGTGAATGTTACAAAAAGTTTACTGTTAAGGTTGGTACTATCTTTGAAAACTCTAAAATTCCTTTTCGTATTTGGTTTGCATCAATTTGGTTAGCCACTTCACACAAAAAAGGGATTAGTTCAGTAC
>CAYRVY010000361.1:0-2883 GCA_964427695.1 uncultured Flavobacteriaceae bacterium | reverse complement strand
GCGCTTCTTTTGCAGCATCGTACTCTGCATTTTCACTTAAATCTCCTTTATCTCTTGCTTCTGCTATTGCACGAGACGCACGTACACGCTCAACATCTTTGAGCTGTTTAAGCTCTTCTCTTAATTTTTTTAATCCCTCTTCAGTATAATAAGACACTTTACTCATAACTTCATCGTTTACATCAAATAAAAAAAATCCCGTTAGCACGAGATTGTAATACAAATATACAAAATATTTAGCTCAATATGCTTTTTATTGTAAATTGGTATCGAAAATTTGTTATATGAAAAAGATCTTTTTAATTGCTCTAACCAGCTTGTTTTTAGCCTCTTGTAGTAAAAGCAATAACACCAATGAGAATTGTAAATTCTTGCTCAATATTGGTGTAAATACAAGTATAAACTTAAACTTACCTCAGTACAGCCAGTTGCAATTTATAAGTAATTCGGTTTATATTCCAAATGCTGGAAATAAAGGTATTATTGTTACCAATTCTGGAACTGGTTTTTTGGCTTGGGATGCTGCTGATCCAAATCACGCTCAACAATCATGTTCAATCGTTAATGGAACTGGATTAGAAGGCACTTGTGGTTGTGCTGATGCTAATACTTACAGCTTTATTACCGGACAATCGTTAGGCACCGCTTTACCTTGTACCTTAAAACCATATCGTGTAGAGCAAAGCGGAAATAAACTTTTTATTACGAATTAAAAACCCATCCTAAATCCTTCCCAAAGGGAAGGACTAGTTCATGAACTATATTATTTCAATTAAAACTTCAAAGTTACTCCTAACAAAAAATTTGTAGTGGCTTGCGGATAATATCCTGCACCTTCAATAGTTGTGGTTTCCCCTGGCACAGACCATGTGTCATCATAAGTAAAATAATACCCATTAGATACATATTTTTTGCCAAAAATATTATTTACTAAACCCGAAAAGATTATTGATTTAAAAACTGAATTGGTTTTAATTTCATATGTAATGTTTAAATCATTTACAAAATAGGGTTCTAATTTTGATGCTTCTGAGTCTGTGTTTCCCATAAATTGCTCGCCAACATATTTACTTAAAAATGAGAATTGTAAATTTTCTTTGGGCTGAAACACTAAAACATTAGCAGCAATAAATTCTGGTGAAAATGAAATATTAGTTTTTCCAAGATTAACTAAAGCTCCATCAATTGATGCTATGGTTTCTTTATTTTTATTAGAACTTATGGTAAAATTAGGTTGTAGTGTAAACTTGTTAGACACTTGTATTACTGCATCAATTTCTAATCCTAATCTATAACTGTTACCAGTATTGGCTCTTATTAGTGTTCCTGTGTCATTGATGTTCCCTGTTAGTACCAACTGCTCGTTGTATAACATATAATATACATTAGTATTAATATTGAATTTATTTGAGTTGTGTCTCCAACCTAATTCGAAATCGTTTAACTGCTCTGGTTTAATATCGATATTGCTTTTAAAATCACTTCTGCTTGGCTCTCTATTTGCCCTTGCATACGAAAAATAAAAATTGTTATTGTCACTAACTTTATATGTCACTCCAGCTTTTGGATTGAAAAAACTGTAGTCTTCATTTATAACAAACAGCTCTCTATTAGAGTTTACACCAGAAGTTTTATAATTAACAAATCGTAATTGTAAATCTCCATAAAGACTAATTTTATCATTCAACCTATAAGTCGCTTTTGTAAATGTGCTTAAATCGTTTTTCTTACCATTTCCATCATAATAGCGATCTCTATTCTGGCTATTGCTTGCAAATTGTGCCCAAATTACTTCGCCAAAATGATCTCCAATATAACTACTATATGAACCTCCAAATATGACGTCTATTTTATTGTTTTTATAATTCGCGTTAGCATTTATAACGTAAAAATCATTGTCTAACCAACGACGTCGAATTAAATCGGTTGTATTAATAGTTTCGCCTCCAATAGTAATCTCTTCAAAATCGTAATCTTCAAAATCTTCATCTTCTTTATACTGCTCAAAATATCCTCTACCATAAGTATAGTTTAAGCCTAAATTTGTTGACCAATTATTATTAATTCTTTCATTATAATGTAATTGATAATGATCTTGTTTATAATTATCTACTTCGTTATCATAAAATCTAACAATCCCTTCTTCATCTGTATAGATGCCAGAAAAATTAAAGGTTCTATTGGTTTTTAGAGTTTCGGCATCAATACCATTCCATGCTTGATATGTAATTTCATGACCACCAAATGTCAACGCTTTAATCAAGGTGTTATCATCTACATAAGACGCTTGCAAAAAGTATGATTTTAAATCGGAAGTCGCTCTATCGATATAACCATCAGACTTAATTTGAGACAAGCGTCCAGCAATTTCGACACTTCGACTACGTTCAGCATCCAATATTTTTCCTGTACTAAATTTTACAGTATGTTTTCTGCTGTTATAGCTTCCAAATGAATTAGAAATTTCGGCATTAGGTTTTTCTGAAACAGCATCAGTTAAAATGTTAATACTTGCTCCAAAAGCACCAGAACCATTAGTTGAGGTTCCTACTCCACGCTGTAATTGTAAACTCTCTACAGAAGATGTAAAATCTCCTAAATTTACCCAAAAAGTACCCAATGATTCAGCATCGTTATAAGGGATGCCATTAATAGTAATATTGGTAGATTGTGCACTAACACCACGAACTCGAATGCCTGTATAACCAATTCCTGCTCCAGCATCGCTGGTAATAACGACTGATGGCAAAAGGTTTAATAAAACAGGAATATCTTGACCAAGATTACGTTTTGCAAGTTGCTCTTTAGTTAAATTAGAATGTGTAATTGGCGAAGTTGCATTTACACGAACTGCTTTTACCAAGACTTCATCTAGTATTTGAA
>CAYRVY010000360.1:0-2889 GCA_964427695.1 uncultured Flavobacteriaceae bacterium | reverse complement strand
TCTTTTAAATCGCCTGGCGAGAATTTCCAGTTTTTTTCTCGTTTGTTTAAACGACGTAACAATCTGTTTTTTTGTTCTTCTTTTGATAGGTTTAAAAAGAATTTAAAAATAATGGTTCCATTTTCAGCTATATGTTTTTCAAAATTATTTATCTGTTCAAAACGTGCATCCCAAAATGCATCGTTTACATCTTCAACAGTATTTACAGTTGGTAAATTTTCTCCTAATATATACTCTGGATGCACTCGTGTTACCAAAACATTCTCGTAATGTGTTCTGTTAAAAACTCCAAATTTACCTCGCGAAGGAAGCACGATATAATGTCGCCATAAATAATCATGTTTAAGCTCTAATTCTGTAGGCACTTTAAAACTATGTACAACGACTCCTCTCGCATTAAAATCTTTAAAAACCTCACGTATTAAACTGTCCTTTCCAGACGTATCCATACCTTGCAAACACACCAATACTGCATATTTTCCGTGAGCATACATAGTGTCTTGAAGTTTCCCTAGTTTTTTGCGAACACTGCGAAGTTCCTTTTTTATAGTGTCTTCGTCCGCTTCTAAATTAAAAGTTGTAGAACACTCTTTTAAAATTATTTTTAAAGTGACTTTAAAGTCGTTAACTGTGATGTTTTTCATTTAAATTTTATTTGCTTGCAAAGAGCTTTACATCATTTTCGCTTACCTCATTACCACCTAAAATGATTAACCGTTCTATTACATTGCGAAGCTCACGAATGTTTCCTGTCCAATCGTATTCTTGCAAGAGTTTTATGGCTTTATTAGAAAACGTTTTTTTAGCTGTTCCTTGCTCTGAAGCTATTTTATTTGAAAAATAACTTATTAAAATCGGAATGTCTTCTCTTCTTTTATTTAAAGTTGGAACGTCAATTAGTATAACTGCTAATCTGTGGTATAAATCTTCACGAAAATTACCATTTTCAATTTCTTTTTTAAGGTTTTTATTGGTTGCAGCAATAATACGTACATCAACTTTTATGTCCCTATCACTACCAACACGTTGTATCTTATTTTCTTGTAAGGCACGAAGCACTTTTGCTTGTGCTGGAAGGCTCATGTCTCCTATTTCATCAAGGAAAATAGTACCTCCATTAGCAGCTTCAAATTTTCCTGCACGATCTTTATTAGCACCTGTAAAAGCTCCTTTTAAATGACCAAATAATTCGCTTTCTATCAACTCTGATGGAATTGCTGCACAATTAACTTCTATCATTGGTCCTTTAGCGCGTTGGCTTTTTTGGTGTAGCCAATGTGCGACTAATTCTTTTCCTGTTCCGTTAGCTCCAATAATTAAGACACGAGCATCTGTGAGCGCCACTTTATTAATCATTTCTTTGATTTTTAAAATAGCTTTGCTTTCTCCTATCATTTCGTATTTTTTGCTAACTCTCTTTTTAAGCAATTTGTTTTCTACAACAAGCTTTTTTCTGTCTAAAGCATTTCGAACTGTATTTAAAAGGCGGTTTAAATCTGGTGGTTTCGATATATAATCGAATGCTCCAAGACGCATCGTATTTACAGCAGTATCCAAATCGCCATGACCAGAAATCATAACTATTGGAATTTCTGGTTTTATTTTTTTTATGGCTTCTAAAACTTCAACACCATCCATTTTTGGCATCTTAATATCACAAAGCACCAAGTCGTAGTCATCATTTTTTATTTTTTCAATTCCAATTAATCCATCTTGAGCTTCTTCAACTTGGTATTTATCGCTTTCTTCTGAAAGTATTTTAACCAGCACTCTTCTTATAGCTGCCTCGTCTTCTATAACTAATATTCTTGACATATTCTTATTTTAATTATTGTACAAATGAACATCTCGTTGTGGAAACGGAATGGTTATATTGTTTTCACGAAAAAGTTTATCTATAAGAAATCTAATATCACTGGACAAGGTTGGAACTCTAAAACTATCCTTAACAAAAAATTTCAACTTAAATATTAAAGCAGAATCTCCAAAATCTTCAAAGGTAACAAATGGTTTTGGTTTTGATAAAACACCTTTCTGTTCTTTAACACTTTCCAAAAGTAATTTTTTTACTTTTTCAGTATCACTTCCATAAGCTACACCAACAGTAATCTCTTCTCTTGTTGTTTTTCTGTTTTGAGTAAAATTATAAATTGAATTTCTAATGAGTATATGGTTAGGTATAATAATAATTTTATCATCCCTTGTTATAGCTCTTGTAGTTCTAAGTTTAATTTCTATTACTTTCCCTACTTTACCTTCTACTTCAATAACATCTCCTACTAAAAGTGATTTGTCTAAAATAATAAAAATTCCACCTATAATATCCTGAAAAAAATCTTGTAGAGCTAGACCAAAACCAATTAATAACGCTGCCGAAGCAGCCAGAAACGGAGTAATATTAATACCTGTCATTCCTAAAATAACAAAGAATATGACGATATAAGTAAAATAATTAGCAAACTTAAAAACACTAATAAATTTAAGTTTATCTTCTTCTTCCATCTTACGTGTATAGAACTTCCTAGTTAGTTTTAATAGCAAACTTGCTAATGCTAATGAAAAAACCATTACCAAAACTAATCCTATAGATATACTTATTTTGTTTTCTCCTTCTCCAAAATGAATACCAAGATTTAAGAAATCTAAAATTGCTCCCCAAATATCTTTGGTAACCACCTTAATTTTTTCTACAACTTTTTCTTGTATCATACACTAATATTTTAACCATTTATAAATATCCTTATAACTCGGTTTTTTTCCATACATTAATATCCCAACACGATAAATTTTAGCGGCAAACAAAACCGTAAACATAAAAGTAGCTATTAAAAAACATAAAGATATTAAATGTTGCCAAATAGGAACTCCAAACGGAATTCGCATTAGCTT
>CAYRVY010000359.1:0-2890 GCA_964427695.1 uncultured Flavobacteriaceae bacterium | reverse complement strand
TATAAGTACAACTTACTAATCTACAATTTTATTTTAATCTATAATTCACTAAATTTGATAAGATTCTGTTAATTTCTAAAATTAACATGGTCTATTAGATTAACTAAATAAAGAAGATATTTCCGTCTTCACAGAAATGAATTCAAAATAATTCAATGAAAGATTTAAAATATCTCGCAGCACTAACTATCCCAATTTCCGCTTTAATTAGCATCTACTTTAAAGAATATTGGTCGTTTTTTACTCTAATTTATGCTTTTGGAATAATTCCTTTGTTAGAATTAATCTTAACGCAAAACACTTCAAATTATTCAGAGGAAGAGCTGAATAAGAAAAAGGTGAATCCACTTTTCGATTGGATGTTGTATCTAAATCTTCCTATGGTTTTTTGCTTATTATTGTGGGCTTTAATAGAGGTTGCTTTGAGTTCTCTTGAAATTTATGAAATCATTGGGCTTATGTTTTCTGTAGGAATAGTTTTGGGTGTTAACGGAATTAATGTTGCTCACGAATTAGGTCATAGACAAAAGAGTAACGAACGTTTTTTAGGCAAGCTACTTTTGCTCCCTTCGTTATACATGCATTTTTATATTGAACACAATTTCGGGCATCATTTACATGCGGCAACTAAAGAAGATCCAGCAACTGCAAGATACAATCAGAGCGTGTATTCTTTTTGGATAACTTCGGTTTCCAGACAATATATAAACGCTTGGAAAATTCAAAATAATCTTCTTAAAAACAATAATAAAAATTTCTTTTCAATTAAAAATGATATGCTTTGGTATGCTATATTTCAAACGTCTTATTTAGTTTTAATTTTCTTTATGTTCGGAAAAATTGGTTTGTTTTTTAGTTTAAGTGTTGCCATAACTGGATTCTTGCTGTTAGAAACTGTTAATTATATTGAGCATTATGGTTTATTGCGTTTAAAAACCGAATCTGGAAGATATGAGCGTGTAAAAGAAATACATTCATGGAATTCTAATCATGTGGTTGGCAGAATTGTTTTATACGAATTAACACGACATAGCGATCATCATTACAAATCGTCTAAAAAATATCAGATTTTAGAGTGCCATGAAAAAAGTCCCGAAATGCCTTATGGTTATCCAACATCAATGGTTATTGCATTTTTTCCGCCTTTATGGTTTCGTATTATGAATAAACGTATTCCTAAAGAAATGATTTTAAAATAGAAGCAATATGTTAGAGCGCCTTACTTAAAATCAAGACTTTTTCTTTATTCTTTTCTCTTTCTTCTTTGGTCTTTTCTATCTTTGCTATCATAAATAAAAACCATGATTAAAAACGTTCGTGTCCGTTTTGCGCCAAGTCCAACTGGACCTTTACATATTGGAGGAGTGCGTACAGCCTTATTTAACTATTTGTTTGCTAAAAAACATAACGGAACATTTGTACTGCGTATAGAGGATACAGACCAAAGTCGCTATATTGAAGGTGCCGAACAATATATTATAGATGCACTAAATTGGTGTGGCATCCCTTATGATGAAGGCATTAGAAAAGAAGGGGAATTTGGACCATATAAACAAAGCGAGCGAAAACACATATATAAGCAATATGCTGAAGAATTAATTGCTTCAGGTAGTGCATATTATGCTTTTGATACTTCTGAAGCGCTTGATTTTCATAGAAAAGATCATGAAACAAAAGGGAAAACCTTTATCTACAATTGGCATAATCGTTTAAAACTGAAAAATTCTTTATCACTTTCTGCTGAAGAAGTTCAAGCAAAATTAAACTCTGGTGAAGATTATGTTATTCGTTTTAAATCACCTCAAGATGAAACTTTACACTTAACAGATATTATTCGAGGAAATATTACTATTGATACTAATTTCTTAGACGATAAGGTTCTGTTTAAAAGTGACGGCATGCCAACTTATCATCTGGCAAATATTGTGGATGACCATTTAATGGAAATCACTCATGTTATTCGTGGAGAAGAATGGTTACCGTCTTTAGCTTTACATCATTTATTATATGAAGCTTTTGGTTGGGATAAGCCGGAATTTGCTCATTTACCTTTAATTTTAAAACCTTCTGGAAAAGGTAAATTAAGCAAACGAGATGGCGACAAACTTGGATTTCCTATATTTCCTTTAGAGTGGAAGGATACAAAAACCGGAGATATTTCTAAAGGCTATAAAGAAGAAGGTTATTTCCCTGAAGCTGTTATAAATTTTTTAGCCTTTCTGGGTTGGAATCCAGGAACAGAACAGGAAATATTCAGTTTAGAAAAGCTTATTGCTGCTTTCGATTTAGAACGTGTACATAAAGCTGGAGCGCGTTTTGATCCTGATAAAACTAAATGGTATAATCACCATTATATGCAAAAGCAAGACAATGATGAGTTGGCAAAACGATTTGTAGCTCTACAACCTCAACTTTCAACTTTTGATGTAAATTATGTATCAATTGTTATTGGCTTAATAAAAGAGCGAGCGGATTTTGTTAGTGATTTCTGGGATTTAAGCAATTTCTTTTTTGAGGCTCCAAAAACTTATGATGATAAAGCAGTAAAAAAAGCGTTCAAAGATGGTGCAAAAGAATTAATGTTTGAGTTGGTTTCTGTTATTAAATCAATTGATGATTTTTCAGTAAAAAATCTTCAAACAAAAATTAAATTTTGGATAACATCAAAAGAAATAGGTTTTGGCAAAGTAATGATGCCATTGCGCTTGGCATTAGTCGGCGAATTAAAAGGTCCTGAAGTGTTTGATATTATGTTTATGATTGGTAAGGAAGAATCGATTAAGCGTGTTGAAAATATATTACAAGAATATTATTCAGATATTGGTTGAAATTTAAAATACTTTCATGAGATATTGAAACAAGTTCAGTATGACAATAAATTGTCAAAAGC
>CAYRVY010000358.1:0-2894 GCA_964427695.1 uncultured Flavobacteriaceae bacterium | reverse complement strand
TTAAAAGAGAATAGAATTATTGAACTAACTTATACTTTAGGACCAGAATTTGAACAGTGCTGTGGTGGAAAAGTTGAATTAATTATAGAACCTATGAATCAATCACCTGAACTTTTTTTATTTGGAGCTGGACATATTGGTGTTGAAATATGCAAGCTATTACAAGATACGCCTTTTCAGGTTAGTTTAATTGACTCTCGAAAAGATTGGCTTTCTAATTTAAATTTAGATAAAAGTGTCACTTCTTGTACAGTAGATACAAACGATTTTAAAACCTTTAAAGATGCTGTTTCTTGGGGAACTAATTGCTATGTACTTGTTTTGACACACGACCACACTATCGATTTTGATATTATTGCTATGGCATTACAAAACCAAACTAAATTTTTAGGACTTATAGGCAGTAAAACTAAACGTGTTCGATTTAATAATATGCTTGTAAACGATCTGTCTATTAAAGAAGGAATGAAAAATGTTGTTTGCCCAATAGGTTTAGATATTGGAGGTAACTCACCAAAAGAAATCGCAATTAGTGTTGTTGCGCAATTATTGCAGGTTCACTATAGTACTTCAAAATAAAAAATTACTAAAATCAGAACGCAGATGACGCTGATTTTTTATGATTAAAACAGATTTATCAGTGCAAATCAGCTTAATCTGCGTCATCAGTGTTCTATTAATTTGTTATTAATGATCTAAAGCTATTTCATTTTTGCACGTCTATCCTTCAATATTTTCGCAAACGATCGGGTTCTGATTTCATCTAATGTTAAGCCAGTTACTAATACTTCTTCTATAGTAATAGCGCCACTATTTAGAGCTTTTAAAAAGTAATTTAAAAGCCCTTGTCCAGTTGCTGCATCATCAAAAGTATCACCAATTAAAGTGGCTTGGGCTGCCTTTTCTACAAAGGTTTTTAAACGTAAAACAGCATCGTCATAACTCTCTAAAAAGAAGGCATATACAGCAGCGTAACGCATTGGTAATTGTGCAGGATTTAAATCCCAACCTTGATATAAGCCTTTATATAACGAATGTCGAATGTGTTGATATCCTTTTAACCAAGCACGATGAACAACAAATGTATTTTCTTGTTCTTGGGCTTCGGTCAATTCACCTCGATGAGGTCCAATAGGCATTGTATTAGTTGCACCATCAGATAGCCAAACTCCTGTATGACTCAAAGCTACTTTGGTCATATAATGAGCAAAATCACAAACGTCGTGATCCATTTCCTGGTATGAAGCTGTGATGTTGTTTGAAGCTGTATAATCGTATGTTCCAAAATGTGTTGCAATACAACGTCCTTTACTCGCCAAAATAAATCTGTACAAAGGATTTGTTCCCGAATGGTCAATAATGGATTGCGTGGTTTCTACCATTATTTCCATTTTTAAAATTCCAGATTCTAACTTGAACTGTTCTTCAATGAG
Organism: uncultured Flavobacteriaceae bacterium; assembly: GCA_964427695.1. Lineage (GTDB taxonomy): Bacteria > Bacteroidota > Bacteroidia > Flavobacteriales > Flavobacteriaceae > PRS1. Next base: position 1,461 of record CAYRVY010000358.1, on the reverse strand, counting down.
TTCGAAAAATGATACTAATGCAATAATTTGTTCGGGAATGGTAACTTTAGGAAGCATTACAACAAAATTGTTGGGTAATTTTCCGTTGGAAGCTATAAGCAATGTGGTTAAGAAAATGTCGAGTGTACGCAAGCCACGTTCCTTTAATTCTTCAGTAAATGGTTTTATTCTAATTCCTATAAAAGGGGAAAGTGTTTTATCTTCCATGCCTTTAGCAACATTATTTGCAGCAGTAATTGCTGTTTCGTCTTCTTCTTTATCTGAACGGTTCCCAAAACCGTCTTCAAAATCTATTCTAAAATCTTCAACGCCTTCTCGCTTTAATTTTGCAATGACCTTTTTATAAATACGAAAAGAGAATCCTGCAGGATGTTCTTTTAATACATCTTCTGAAAGGGTTTCAAGCTCATTAAAAAGTGCTTTTTTTGCCTCGTCATCTGACGGAAAGTTTTTATAACCATATAACTGAAATGCTTTTCCGAATTCTATAAAATCGGGAGCATAGTGCAATAAGGATTTTAAGGCAATAGCACCTAATGTTTGTGTGGTATTAGATTTAAAAAGATTAGCACCACCATACACAGTATGAATTGGCTGTCTGTCTTCTCTGTCACCTCGATAAATTTTATTAAATGTAGTATTAGCAACTTTTAAATCGCTAAATATGTGTGATTTTTTATCTTCTGAGATGCTTAAATTCATTTTTTTGTTTTTAGCAGATTATAAACTTTAAGGGTTTAATCACTTATTTCAATAATGCCATAATCACTTTCTTCATTTAAAAAGTATTCAATAATTTCAAATTTATCTTCTAAAATTATCTTTATATTTTTTGTGGTTGTATTTCCTGTTCTTAACCAAATAATCTTTGGCGGAAAACCTTTCAAAATGGTTAAATCAAAAAAATCAGAATCAAAAGTAGCAATAGTAAATCCATTATTTTTGACAAAATTGAAGATTTCTAAATCAGTTGAATTTTCTAAACTTAATTCTTTTACCTGTTTTGAGTTTGGGTATAAATCAGAAATTAGTTTAACTAATCTGAAAGAAATATTTTGATCAAATAAGAGCTTCATGAAGCATACAAATGTTTATGCTCTTTATTTGCTGCAAAAGAAAGGCAGGCATTTATTTGTAGCTCATTAATTTCAGGATAGTCTGAAATAATTTCCTTTCTTGTCATTCCATTAGATAACCAAGATAACACATCATAAACTGAAATACGGGTTCCTTTAATAATTGGCTTACCAAATCGTTTTTCAGTATCTATCTCAATAAACTTATTTAATTGTATCATATTATAAAAGTAATCAAATAATTTTTAATATTTTGCTTAAACTTTAGTATTCATCATTCTTCAGTTCTGGATTCAATATTCCTGTTAACTGCCTCTATATGTCGTATATCCAAACGGATTTATTAATAAAGGGATATGGTAATGACTATTATCAGCGACTGTAA
>CAYRVY010000357.1:0-2898 GCA_964427695.1 uncultured Flavobacteriaceae bacterium | reverse complement strand
TAAATCACGTAAATCAACATAATCTTTATGTCTGTAAAGTGCATTATCATCTATTGTAACTTTCGCATCTACTGCCATTATTTTATTATCGCTTGTTTTTAAAACCGGATTTATTTCAAATAAAGATGCATCCGATTTAACATAAGCTGTATATAAAGCAGTAACAAACTTTGTCATCTCTTTAAAAGCTACTCCAGATAAACCTAAATTAAAAGCAATACGACGCGCTTGAAATGGCATTAATCCTGTAGCTGGATCTATATCTTCCTTAAAAATTAAGTGAGGTGTTTCTTCGGCAACAGTTTCAATATCCATTCCACCTTCAGTAGAATACATAATCATATTGCGTCCTGTACCACGATTTAAAAGTACAGACATATAAAATTCATCGGTTTCACTTTCACCAGAATAATACACATCTTCTGTAACTAAAACTTGATGTACCCTTTTACCTTCTGCAGATGTTTGTGGCGTAATCAAATTCATTCCAATTATTTGTCCTGCAATATCTTCGACTTCTTTAAGGCTTTTAGCAAGTTTAACACCTCCACCTTTTCCTCTTCCTCCTGCATGAACTTGAGCTTTAACAACATGCCAACTTGTACCTGTTTCTGCAGTCAATTGCTTTGCAGCTGCAACAGCTTCATTAGCGTTTTGGGCAACGATACCACGTTGTATGCGTACACCAAAACTGCTTAATATATCTTTTCCTTGATATTCGTGTAAATTCATTATTAATTAAGTTTTTGTCATTCCCTTGAATCCCGATAGCTATCGGGAGGGAATCTCTTAAATTTTAGTGGTACAAATGTAAACATCATTAAACTTTAAACCAATATTATTCATTACTCATTATTACAATGATAATTAAACATTTTTTTGACTTTTTTTTAGGAGTTTATTGAACAATGATTAGAAAAAAGGTTATAATTTTACGAAAATTTTATTCAAATAAAAATAAACCTAATTATACAACACAATTAATTTTTAAGAATATGAAAAATGAAACTTTACTAAACATCGCTAAAGAATTTGGAAGCCCAGTTTATGTCTATGATGCTAGTAAAATTGAAGCACAATATAAACGCTTAACTTCCGCATTTGTTAAGGTAAAACAATTGAAAATTAATTATGCTGTTAAAGCATTATCGAATATATCAATCTTAAAATTTATGAAGCAATTAGGAGCTGGTTTAGATACGGTTTCTATTCAAGAAGTTAAATTGGGTTTGACGGCTAGTTTTAATCCGCAAAATATAATTTATACACCAAATGGTGTTTCTATTGAAGAAATTGAAACAGTTGCAAAACTTGGCGTTCAAATTAATATAGATAACTTATCTATTTTAGAACAATTTGGAACAAGGCATCCAAAAATCCCTGTATGTATTCGTATCAATCCACATGTTATGGCAGGTGGTAACACAAACATTTCGGTTGGGCATATCGATTCTAAATTTGGGATTTCAATACATCAAATTCCACATATTATACGCATTGTAGAAAATACAGGAATGGATATAAACGGCATACACATGCATACTGGCAGCGACATATTAGATATTGATGTGTTTTTATATGCCAGCGAAATTCTTTTTGATGCTGCAAGAAATTTTAAAAACCTTGAATTTATTGATTTTGGATCAGGATTTAAAGTTCCATATAAAGAAGGTGATATAGAAACCGATATTGAAGAATTTGGTAAAAAACTATCAAAGCGCTTTAATACCTTTTGTAAAAATTATGGTCGTGAATTAACTTTAGCTTTCGAACCAGGAAAATATTTAGTTAGCGAAGCTGGTTGTTTTTTAACCAAAGTAAATGTTATAAAACAAACCACCTCAACGGTTTTTGCACAAATAGATTCTGGATTTAATCACTTAATTAGACCAATGCTTTATGGTTCACAGCATGAAATTACAAACATATCTAATCCCAAAGGTAAAGAACGTTTTTATACTGTAGTTGGTTATATATGCGAAACCGATACGTTTGCAAATAACAGACGTATTACCCAAATAAATGAAGGCGACATTTTAGCTTTTAAAAATGCTGGTGCCTATTGCTTTACTATGGCGAGTAATTATAATTCGCGGTATCGTCCTGCTGAAGTATTATGGCATAACAATAAAGCCCATTTAATTAGAAAGCGTGAAACTTTTGATGATATTTTGAAGAATCAAGTTGAAATACAATTTTAAACCTGAGTTCGGTATAAAATAAAATGCAATTAGCTGATAATAAAGTAGATGTGTTTTTGTATTTAGCAATAACATAAAAAACACATTTATCCTGCAAGGTTTATACCTACAAGGTTTGCAAAACCTTGCAGGAATCCTTGTAGGTATGACTTTCAAAGGCAAAACGTATGATTCTTTACATCGAATTCAGGTTTTAAAAATTTAAATCATAATACCAATTTAAATATTTGATGTCGTAAAATAAAATAGAAATTATTTTTTACAAGATTGAGGCAAAATATTTTAGCATAGCCATCCGCGTGTCGCAGAAGCTTTGCCTGCTTCGCCGAAGTAGTTTAGCTACGAAGGCTGAAAGCGGAGGCACAAGTTAAGGTACAATATTTTAACGATAATATTGTGAAAAAGAAACTATTTTATGCAACATTATATGTTTAAATTGGTATAAGACAACTACAAAGATATTTTTTTAAAAAAAATACACGTAAAATATTCAGCTGAAAAAATATTAAAATTTTGGGCTTCAGAAGCTGAAATTACATCATGGTTTTAACCAAAAACGTTAATTAAATCTCCTTATTAAAAGATTTTCGTATTAATTCTGCTTTACAGTTTATCTCAAGAGTTTTGTAAATGTTTTTTATGTGGCTTCTTACAGTATCGATAGATACAAATAAATCTGAAGCAATCATTTTATAAC
>CAYRVY010000356.1:0-2900 GCA_964427695.1 uncultured Flavobacteriaceae bacterium | reverse complement strand
TCATATTAGCAAGACCTTCTTTAATTTTTTCTGGATTAGAATTAGGCAAATCAATTTTATTAATAGCAAATATAATTGGAACTCCAGCTGCTTGTGCATGAGAGATAGCTTCTTTAGTTTGAGGCATAATATCATCATCTGCAGCAATAACGATAATTGCTAAATCTGTGATTTGAGCACCACGAGCACGCATTGCTGTAAAGGCCTCGTGACCAGGAGTATCTAAAAATGCTATTTTTTGATCGTCGGCTAAAGTCACACCATAAGCACCAATGTGCTGAGTAATTCCACCAGATTCACCAGCTATTACATTCTCTTCTCGAATATAATCCAATAGTGATGTTTTACCATGATCGACATGTCCCATTACTGTAACAATTGGAGCGCGTGGTTTTAAATCTTCAGACTTGTCTTCTATTTCTTCTACAGTATCTTCAATATCTGCTGTTACAAACTCTACATTATAACCAAATTCTTCGGCAACAATTGATAGGGTTTCAGCATCTAATCTTTGGTTCATAGTAACCATCATACCAAGCGACATACATGCTGAAATAATTTGCGTTACCTGAACATCCATCATTGTTGCAACTTCGCTTGCTGTTACAAATTCTGTAACTTTAAGAGTTTTACTTTCGACTGCTGCAATTTCTTGATCTATCTCTGTTTGCTCACGATGGAGGTCTCTTTTTTCTTTACGATATTTAGCTCCTTTACCTTTTTTAGATTTTCCTTGAAGTTTCTCTAGAGTTTCTCGAACTTGTTTTTGTACTTCTTCTGCACTAGGTTCCTCTTTAACCACTTGTGGTCGTCTTCCTCCTCTTCTTTTAAAACTCCCTTTATTTACACCTTTACTTCCTCTTGAGCTTGCTGTATTGCTTTGAGATGGATTCTCTGTTTTGCTAATACGTTTGCGTTTCTTTTTTGCGTCTGCATTAGCCTGAATTTTTTTATCTTCTTTCTTTTTCTTTGGTTTATTAAATTGATTTAAATCAATTTTTTCTCCAGTGGATTTTGGTCCTGAAAGTTTCTTATATTGTGTAGTTACTTTTTCTTCTTTTTGTGTAGCAACTTCTTTTTCTTTTTGTGTAGTTACTTTTTCTTGTTTTTGAGGCTTTTTTCCCTGCTCCTTTACATTTTGTTTTACGGTTTTTTTTTCTTTAGAGGTTTCCTTATGTTCATCTTCAGCTTGTTCTTTTTTGGGTTTTTCCTCTTCTTTTTTAGGTATAGTTTTTGTTTGTTCTTTTTTGGGTTTTTCCAAATCAATTTTTCCAACTTGTTTTGGACCTTCTAAAGTAGTTTTAGCTTTAATAATTTCTTTTTGAGAAGCTTCTTGTTTTTGAAACCTTTCTTCTATCTCACGTTCGCGTTCAACCCGAAGTTCCTCTTTTTCTTTAAGCTTTGCTTCTCCTACTTCTTTAGAAGCCACTTTTTTATTAGCATCAGTTTGAAACTCATTAGAAAGAACCTCGTAAATTTCGATAGAAATTTTTGTAGTTGGGCGCTTTTCAATTTCAATTCCTTTTGTGACTAAAAAATCGACAGCACGATCTATTGAGATGTTTAACTCCCTTAATATTTTATTTAATCTAATTGTTTCAGCCATAAATTGCCTTTATAATATACTTTTATTCTTCAAATTCTTCTTTAAGAATCCTTACTACATTATTAATCGTTTCTTCTTCTAAATCTGTACGCTTAACTAAATCATCAATGTCTTGTTCTAAAACACTTTTTGCGGTGTCTAACCCTGCTTTTGCTAGTTCTTCAATAATCCAAGGTTCGATTTCATCTGAAAACTCTGTTAATTCAACATCTTCTTCAACACCCTCTCTAAATACATCTATTTCGTAACCTGTTAATTGTCCTGCTAATCTAATATTATGACCTCCACGACCAATAGCTTTGCTTACTTCCTCTGGTTTTAAAATTACTTCTGCGCGTTTTGTTTCTTCATTAAGTTTTACAGATGTTACTCGAGCTGGACTTAATGCTCTTGTGATAAATAACTGTAAGTTATTAGTATAGTTTATTACATCTATATTTTCGTTTCCTAATTCTCGAACAATACCATGAATTCTCGATCCTTTCATTCCTACACATGCTCCAACAGGATCAATTCTATCATCATAAGAATCTACAGCTACTTTTGCTTTTTCGCCAGGTATTCTTACGACCTTTTTTACAGTAATTAATCCGTCAAAAACTTCTGGGATTTCTTGCTCAAATAATTTTTCTAAAAATACTGGAGATGTTCTAGACATAATTATTGTTGGTTTACTTCCTTTAAGTTCAACATTTTCTATTATGCCTCTTACATTTTCTCCTTTTCTGAAGAAATCTGAAGGGACTTGTTTTTCTTTTGGTAAAATTATTTCGTTACCTTCATCATCTAATAAAATAATAGCTCTATGGCGAATATGATGCACTTCTGCTGTGTAGATTTCGCCTATTAAATCTTTAAATTGCTTATATATATTTGTATTGTCGTGCTCGTGTATCTTTGAAATTAAATTTTGGCGTAAAGCTAAAATTGCTCTACGACCAAGATCCATAAGTTTTACTTCTTCTGATACATCTTCACCAACTTCAAAATCTGGTTCGATTTTTTGAGCTTCAGTTAAAGAAATTTCCTGATTTGGCTCTTCTACTTCACCATCTGCTACTACAATTCTATTTCGCCAAATTTCTAAATCGCCTTTGTCGGGATTTATAATAATATCGAAATTATCGTCGTCACCAAATTTCTTTTTCAACGCATTTCTAAATACATCCTCTAAAATCGACATTAAGGTTACTCGATCTATTAATTTATCGTCCTTAAATTCTGAAAACGATTCAATTAACGCAATATTTTCCATAACTACTTTGTTAAAATTTTATCTTTACTTTTGCTTCTA
>CAYRVY010000355.1:0-2923 GCA_964427695.1 uncultured Flavobacteriaceae bacterium | reverse complement strand
TCAGTTTCTCTAACAAAGCCTATCATCTCAATAATAGTTATGTTTCCATTTCAAAGAACTTAATCTATATTTGTACCCTTGGAAACGCAGGACACACAACTGTGGCTAACAATGGCTATAATTCATTGTGGTTTTATGCAACACCAAAATATATTTTATTAATTACGGCTGATTTCTCAGCGGAATAATCCTGCGGGTGATTCCACAACGAAATCATAGCCTCACCGTTGTATGCCATTAGAAAAATAGCCAACCGCACATTTTACACATTTGTTTTTTGCCAACACACAAAGCACACGCTGAAAAACCAAAAGAGCTAAAATTTACCCACCGCTCCTGATAGTGATTTCAAATATTTGCCAGTGATTTTATTTACTGGCGTTTTTTTGATTTCTAATATTCGCCAATTTTTATTATCTTTGGCATAAATTAGATTTAAAATGCCGAAAATTATTGAAAATAGACTCATAGATGAATTTAAAGATAGAGATGCTTTCTCAAGAGAAGAGCTATTTGACTTTTTCAGGTGTTTTGAGCCAAACCTGAAAGAAGGCACCTTTGGCTGGAGAATATATGACCTTAAGAATAAAAACATCATTAAATCAATACAAAGAGGTTATTACACCATTTCGTACAAACCAAAATACAAACCCGAAATATCTGGAGAGATTTTAAAACTTGCCAAAGTAATTTCTGAGCGGTTTGAAGATGTAAAATATTGTCTTTGGGATACTGATTGGATTAATGAATTCTCACAACATCAATCAGGCAAGAAATTAATCATCATTGAAATTGAAAAAGATTTTGTTGAATCACTCTATTATGAATTAAAAGACGCTTTTCGATTTGACTTATATCTAAATCCAGATGAAAAAGCGATTGATTTTTATATCTCAGAAAGTGAACGTCCTGTTATTATAAAAAAACTAATTACTAGGTCACCTATTTCAAAAAGGACGGAAAATAAAATTAAATTCTACACTCCCTTACTTGAAAAAATACTTGTTGACCTTTTTACAGAAAACAAGCTATTCTATTTTTACCAAGGTGCTGAATTAATGCACGTGTATGAAAATGCTTTAAAGAACTATACACTTAATTACACCAAATTATTCAGTTACGCCAAACGGAGAGATAGAGAACAAGACATTAAGCAATTTATGACCAACAATATGAATCACTTAGTAAAAGACATAATCGAATGATAAAAGAACATTGCTTTACAGATGAGTGGTTAGATGCCTTCAAAAAACAAGCAGCCCATAAACGAATAGATAAAGCTATTCTTGAAAAAATGATTTATGCACTTCATTTATTGGAACGGATAAAAGCCAATGGACTTGACTTTGTTTTTAAAGGCGGTACCAGTTTGGTTCTCTTGTTGGAAGAAGGTAATAGATTTTCAATTGATGTTGATATCATTTGCAATACAGACAGAGAAATTTTAGAAGAGATATTAAATAAGGTTGTTGAGTCATCTAATTTCAAAACCTTTGAATTGGACGAGCATCGTAGTTATAAAGCAGGTGTTCCAAAAGCACATTATTCTTTTTCTTTTGATTCTGTAACGAAAGGGAAATACTCCGGAACCATTCTATTAGACGTATTAATTGAGGCTTCTATTTATCCAGAATTAACTGAGAAACCAGTTCAAACAAAATGGATTGAAACAGAAGGAGAAACAAACATTACACTACCAACCATTAATGCTATTACAGGCGACAAACTAACAGCATTTGCTCCAAATACGGTAGGAATTCCTTATTTCAAAGGAAAAGACCAACAACCATTTTCTATGGAGATTTGCAAACAGTTATTTGATTTAAGCAAACTCTTCGAACGAATAGAAAATATGGAGACTGTAGCTCAAAGTTTTGAAGTCTTTGCAATACAAGAAATTGAGTATCGCAAGACTGAAACATCAAATTTAACTCCTGAAAAAGTATTGCAAGACACCATTGATACCTGTGCAATTCTCGCTAAAAAAGGAAAAGGTACTACAGACGAGAAATCAAAATTCATTGAACTGCAAAAAGGGATACGTTCTTTTGGTACTGGCTTCTTGATGGTTGGAAACTTTAGAATTGATGATGCGGTTCCTGCTGCTGCACGTATTGCCTATTTATCAGCTAAAATATTGCACAAAGAACTATCTCCACTAGAATATTACAACGGACAAGATATAAAGGATTTAACCATTGAAAATCAAGACTGGAATTTCTTGAACCGACTAAAAAAACAACCAGACAAATCAGGTTTTTACTATTGGTACAAAACGGTACAATTATTAACAAATAGTGAAGAAGAAATATGAAAATAACCGAACGTACCATAAAATTCTTAGGTAAAACATTATGTGGTGACAATGGAATATTACCTTATAGAAAAGGCCATGAGCTTGTTGATTTTTTTGTTGAGTTTGGTGCAGATGATGTATATGAAGAAGGCTTTCCAAGTCGTTGGAAATATACAGAAGACAAAATTCGAGAGTTTAATAATTCCGCAACTTTAAAATTAATAATAGAAAATTCAGTTGACCCGAGAGATCTAATGAGTGCAGATATTACTGTAGATGAAATAATTAAACCAATCAACGATTATTTAAAATTTGATGGTTATGAACTGAGGAAAGTTGGAGAATTCTTCAAAATACATGATGCAAAAGGAATGGTAGTTGAACCAGAAACAGTACAAGGCTTAAGTCATGAATTTATTAAAGAACAAATCGAAAAATGCCAAAATAAAATTGACCAAGGGGATTTTAATGGAGCTATTACAAATGCAAGAAGCTTAGTAGAAGCAGTATTAATTGAAATAATTGAAAAGCATACTGGTAAAGAAGTTAAGAATGATGGTAAGTTAGAAAACCTTTAGGGGACTTCTATAAATTAAATACTTGTTATTCAACTATATAAGTTGTATT
>CAYRVY010000354.1:0-2938 GCA_964427695.1 uncultured Flavobacteriaceae bacterium | reverse complement strand
CGTTAACTATTGTTAATCAATAAAATAACAAAAACAAGGAAAGACACATGAAAAGAAGAGAAGTATTAAAAAAGATGGGTCTTACAACCGGATTTATTTTTGCGACACCATCTATTATTAGTTTATTACAAAGTTGTGTGAGTGATTCTGAAAATTGGGTATCTCAATTTTTTTCTGAAGAACAAGGAATAGTTATTAAGAATATTGTTGATGTGTTTTTACCTAAAACAGATTCCCCTTCGGCTACAGAAGTAAATGTGCCCGAATTTATAGATACTTATATTAATGAAGTAATGGATATTAAGGACCAAGATAGAATTAGAGTAGCCCTTGATAAATTATTAACTCAAATTAAAACCGATTATAAAGAAAATATAAATAAGGTAACTGAAGATAACTATAAAGAACTTCTAGATAATCATATGCTTATTGATGAGCCACCATCTCCAGAGTCTGTACCAATGACTCTATCTGAATTATTGAATAGTATGAAGTGGATGACCATTAATGCCTATAAAATAAGTAAAACTATTGGCGAAACTGTTTTAGCATACGATCCTTATCCTGCAACTTATTATTGTGGTGATTTAAATGAGTTAACTGGAGGGAAAGCCTGGTCGCTATAATATTATAACTATGAATTCTTTTAGGAATTTATTCTTCTCTTTTATATGTGTAGTATTTTCCATTTATAGTTGTCAGAAAAAAGAAAAAAATCTTGCTAAATTTGAAAAAGAATGGATTCAATTATTCAACCGCGAAAACCTAAAGGATTGGATTGTTAAAATTAAAGGATATCCTCTTAATGAAAATGTTCATAGTACTTTTCGGGTTGAAAATGGAGTACTAAAAGTGTCCTATGATGGTTATGAAAATTTTAATGGCTCATACGGACATATATTTTATAAAAAGCCGTTTTCAAGTTATAAATTGAGATTGCAATACAGGTTTATTGGAAACCAAATAAATGGTGGAGAAGGTTGGGCTGAAAAAAATAGTGGTGTTATGGTTCATTCTCAATCTCCAGAAAGTATGGAAATCAATCAAGATTTTCCTGTTTCTATAGAGGTACAGTTATTGGGCGGATTAAAAGAAGGTGAAGCACGTCCTACTGCCAACCTCTGTACACCAGGTACATATGTAATAATGAATAACAAATTGGTCACAACACATTGTATAGATTCGTCTTCTAAAACTTTTTACGATGAGCAATGGGTGAATTTAGAGGTTTTGGTTATTCAAGATTCTATAATTACACACAAGATTAATGGAAAAGAAGTGCTTTCTTATTCTAAACCTCAAATAGGAGGTGATTATAATACCATGAAGAAAAGAGAAGGGGAACTATTGAAAGAGGGTTATATTTCATTACAAAGCGAAAGTCACCCTATTGAATTTCGAAATATCGAATTGTTAGAATTAGATTAAATCATATCACAAATATTGACTAATATTAGATTATGGGATTAAATAATAAAACAAACAGACGTTCATTTATTAAAAATTCTGCATTGGCTTTTGCAGGAATAAGTATTATTCCTAGACATGTTTTAGGCAAAGGATTTATTCCTCCGAGCGATCAATTAAATATTGCTATTATAGGAGGAGGAGGAAAAGGATATGCTGATGCAATTCATACTTGGAATAATGGAGCTTCAAATATTGCTGCCATTTGCGATGTAGACTGGAACAGGGCTTCTAAAGCCTTTGAAAAATTTCCAAAAGCTAAACGATTTAAAGATTTTAGAAAAGTTCTTGACGAAATAAAAGATATTGATGCAATTACAGTTTCAACTCCTGATCACACGCACGCTGTTATTGCAATGGCCGCAATGAGTTTAGGAAAGCATGTATATGTTCAAAAACCATTAACACATAATATTTATGAAGCTAGGATGATCACTAAAGCTGCTAATGAATATAGAATAGTAACACAAATGGGTAATCAGGGAGCTTCAGGAAAAAGTGTAAAACAGATGATTAAATGGTTTGACGAAGGCAAAATAGGTACAGTTAACAAAGTTCATGTTTGGACAAACAGACCTGTTTGGCCTCAAGGCATTCCAACACCAACAAACAAGCCAAAATTATTGGATGGATTGGATTGGGATAATTGGATTGGTCCAGCTAAAGTGGTGGATTATCATCCTTTATATCACCCCTTTAAATGGAGGGGTTGGTGGAATTTTGGAACTGGCGCTTTGGGCGATATGGGATGTCATTTAATTGATCCGCCATTTAGAGTTTTGGGTCTTGGTTATCCTACAGAAGTAGAAAGTAGTGTAGGAGCTGTATATAAAAAAGATTGGGTTCCTGAATATTACCCAGAGTCTTGCCCAACGACATCCAGAACACAATTAAAGTTTCCTGCATCAGCTAAAAATCCAACAGAATTAACAATGACATGGACAGATGGAGGTTTACGACCATTTCATCCGGATTTAATTCCTGCTGATCATCCTATTGGAGACAACGATAGTGCTAATGGTGTTATTATGATAGGTCAAAAAGGGATTATGACCTGTGGTACATATGCTCGCAACCCTAAAATTTATTTTAATAATGGAGATATTTTATTTTCAAAAATAATTGAAGAAGAAAATACACTTCCAGAAAACGGACATCAAGCAGCATGGGTAGAAGCGTGTAAAGAAGGGTTTGGCAAAGAAAAACACAAAGCATTAACTTCTTCTTTTGATTTTGCTGGTCCATTGACTGAAGCTATTCTTATGGGAAATTTAGCTATTAGAAGTTACAATTTAAGAGAAAAGAATGGTAACGGATTTAAATATCCAGGTCGTAAAAAGCTACTCTGGGATGGTATTAATATGAAAGTTACTAATTATGATTCTGCAAACCAATTTGTGAAAAGAGATTATAGAAAAGGATGGGAATTATAGCAATATTAATTGTTTTTATCTTAAAATTAGTTTTTTAA
>CAYRVY010000353.1:0-2963 GCA_964427695.1 uncultured Flavobacteriaceae bacterium | reverse complement strand
ATTTTTTTTCCTTCAGGAATTTGCATGTGTAAATATAAATTAATTCCTGCGAAGGCAGGAATCTTTTTGTTGTTGTTGAAGTATTATTTATTTAACCACGAATACACGAATGTTTATGATGAATTATGATGTTTGATTTGCGTTAAGGATTGCAACGGCATCCTTTTGTTTTTTTAAAAAAAAGAAAAGATATAGTGAAAAGCCTGACCTAAAGTGAAACGGAAGGGAACGCCCTAAATATTATCATCTGCATACCATTCAGCATACGACGTTTCTGTTTCTTGAAGTTTTAATGAGTGTAGCGTAATGTTTTCAGGCAATCTATTTTTAATTTTTTTAGAAAAATCAATAATCATCATCTCGCTGGTTGGCTGATAATCTACCAACAGTACATGGTGTCCTCTGTCTTTTAACACTTTAGCGAGTTCTATATGTGGCGTATTTTTATTAAACACAGTTGCGTGGTCAAATATATCTACAATTTCTTCTTTCACAATTTTTTTTAAGTCGGTAAAATCGATAACCATTCCGAATTTTACATTATTTGAATCTGTTATAGGTTTGCCAATAACTGTAACGGCAAGTTTGTAACTGTGACCATGCACATTTCTACATTTCCCATCATAACCATAAAGCGCATGTCCGGTTTCGAAAGAGAATTGTTTTGTTATACGAATGTTATTCATTTTATCTTCTTTTATTTATAAGATAAGCATTTTCGCCTAAAAAAATATGCACATCCATGATTATTCATTATTTAGTCTTTTCTTATTATATCTGAAAATTAGATATGCAAGTGCAACCAAAACAACAAAGGGTAGCATTGAGCCAATAAACACACCGATTTCATAACTGTTATCTGGAGCGTTTTTAACTTTTTCTTCAATATTTATTTCCTGTATGAGGCTTATAGACAACATAACTTATTAATGTCGATTATTGGCACAAAGTTAAGAATTTTGCGAAAGCGATAAAAATAGTTGCCTAAATTTTATGATTAATGGAATTCCTCTTGCAATTATCCAAAATGTAAGCGCAATAAAGATTCCGTAAAGTTTATAATTGAGGCTGTCTAACCAAAAAAGGATTGGTAGAAACACAAGAAATGTTGAAAACAATAACACGTTGCGCAAATATTTCATTTTACCAAGCCCTTTAAACATACCATCAAAAATAAATGCTAATGCACAAAGTGGTTGCATAGCTAGAATAAGCCAAAAGATGTTGTAAAATTCAATTAGAACTTCCTGATCTTTAGTAAATATTCTACCAAGAGGATAATATAAAAGGCTTCCTGTAACAGCTATTACAATTCCGATTACAATTCCGTATTTAATAAGTTTATTGCTTAATTGTATTAGCGTTTTGTATGCTTTAGCTCCAAATAATTTTCCCGATAAAATACTTCCTGCACTAGCATAACCATCAACAATAAACGCACCAAGAAACCACAAGTTTATGGCAATAGTATATGCTGCAATATATGCAGCGCCATAACCTGTAGCAAATCTTGTAGCAAAATATAGTGTAACGTTTAAGGCTAATGTTCTTACAAATAAATTTAGAATCATTATTACAAAACGTTTGATTTCTTTATTAAACGGGAGACTTAATTTTAATGGAATTACTGTTTTTTTTAACAAATAATATGCTGAAAGCATTGCCATGATTAATTGAGCAATTACACTAGCGTAAGCTGCGCCTTGAATATTTAAAGCAGGAATAAAACCCTCAATGCCATAGACCAATATAAAGGTCAAAACTATATTTGTTGTCGCACCAATTATAGCAATAATCATTGGGTAAAATGTGTTTTGTAAACCACGAAATGCCCCAAAGACACCAATGGTAAATAATGTAAACGGAAAACCAAACACTCGAATTTTATAATACTCTACACTGTAATTTAAAATTAAATCGGAAGCATTATAAAGTTTAAAAATAGATTCCGCAAAAGGGTATGTGCCGAGAATTATTATGAGGCTTAAAGAGGTAATAATAAAAATAGCTTGTGCTGGAAGGTTTTTAACTTGCTCTAGTTTATTAGCTCCTAAATATTGTGAAACAATAGATGAAATAGCACTTCTGGTTTGCCCTAAAACCCAGATAAGCATAGATAAAAATGTGGTTACAATCCCAACTGCTGCTAAAGATTCAGTGGCATTTATATCCATATTACCAACAATTGCAGCATCAGTTAATGATAAGATTGGCTCGGACACACCAGAAATTAAAGCAGGAATAGCCAATTTATTAATGTGTTTTAGGCTAATAGATGTGCTCAAATGAGATGGCTTAATTTGATTAGAATCATTATTAATGTTTACTTTTACATGAAATTATTTGTAAATTTAGTTTTTAAATTTGTAATTATAAAGAAAGGTTTATAGAACATAGCTTTCTTCTCAATATTAAAAATGTTGAAATAAAAATAATTTGGGGATGTAGCTCAGTTGGCTACCCGCCCGTACCGAACGGTACGTTCGGGCGGGGAGCGCTTAAATAAATAATGTATTGCGTTTATATAATTTATAGTGTTGATTTTAATAGATACTATGTTGGATTATCATCTAATGTGTCTCAAAGATTAGAAGCACATAATTTGGGAGTTGTTAAATCAACTAAAGCATTTTGTCCATGGGGAATAATACATACTGAATTATTTAAAACTAGGACTGAAGCTCGAAAAAGGGAGAAATATTTAAAATCTGCTGCAGGAAGACGGTGGCGTAAAAATAATTTGGGGCATTAGCTCAGTTGGCTAGAGCGTTTGGCTGGCAGCCAAGAGGTCATCGGTTCGATTCCGATATGCTCCACTCAGGAATACTCAATATTAGAAGAGTTTTCATTATTTTCAATAAGAGAATATTTGGCTACCCGCCCGCACCGAACGGTACGTTCGGGCGAGGAGCGCTTGACTGGCAGTCAAGAGGTCGTGGGTTCGATTCCCATCTTCTCCACTA
>CAYRVY010000352.1:0-2970 GCA_964427695.1 uncultured Flavobacteriaceae bacterium | reverse complement strand
CACAAAATAAAAATGCAAAAGCATCTATAGAAGTTGATGGTATTTGTTTAATGTGCAAAGACCGTATTGAAAAAGCATGTATTAAAACTAAAGGCGTAAAATCTGCTGTTTGGAATGTAAAAACACATGAATTACAATTAATTTACGATGAGCGCAAAACCAATTTAAAAACAATTCAGGCTAATATAGTAGCAGTTGGACATGATACCAAAGATTTGAAAGCAACAGAAGAAGCTTATAATAGTGTTCATCCTTGCTGTAAATATAGAGATGAAGAAATTAAAAACGATCATAAAAATAAAAACTAAACAATTATGAAGAAATTAGTAATGTTATTAGTGCTTACACTTTGTATAAGTACTATTGTAGTCTCGTGTAAAGATTCTAAAAAAGAAACTGAAAAAGAAGTAGAACAAACCGAACTTGGTGTAGAAAAAGCAGATTTAGCTTTAAACGATGTTTACCAATGTCCAATGGATTGCGAAAAAGGAAAAACTTATGATAAAGAAGGGACTTGTCCTGTTTGTGAGATGAATTTAAAGAAAGTAGAAAAAGAAGAAGAAGGCACTCATCAACATGAAGATGGTGAAGAGCATGAAGATCATAACTAAAATATTGTTTAAAACCAGGACATTATGTTTTGGTTTTTTTGTGATTTTAAGTTTTGTGTTGTTAAGTTGCCAAGAAAAATTAACTGGGTTACAAATCATTGAAAAATCTATTGAAGCTCATGGTGGCTTAGAGTCATGGCAAAAAATTAAACAATTGAGTTTCGATAAAGAAACAACATTATTTAATGAAGATGGCTCTGTTGAGCTAAAGACAGAGCAGTTTCAACTATTCCGATTTGGAACAAAGTTATTTGGCAAAATAGAATGGGAAAATAACGCTAATGACATCTCTATTATATATGATGACGAAAAGATATTAAAGTCGATAAATGATTCGGTAGTCGATTTAGAAAGTGAATTAGAAAAGGCTTCCAATGCCTTTTGGGCTGCCTATTATGTAGCTTGTAAACCCTTTGATCTTATTGGAGAGGATACAGAATTCTTGCTCGTAATCGAAACCTATTTAGAAGGTAAGCTATGCTATGTTGTTGAGGTCTCATACAAAAATGATGTAGTAGATGCTGATCGTTGGTCTTACATTATTGATGCGGAAACCTTTAAAGTTGTGGCTAACAAAGTAGTTTTAAAAGGCCACACAAGTTGGGTTGAAAACTTAACGTTCGATACCTCTACGCCTTTAATATTCAATGCACATCGTAAAAGTTATAGACTTAATGAAGCAGGAGAGAAAACGTATTTAAGAGCAGAATATTTTTATAAGAATTTTAAAGTTGAGTATTTAGTTCAATAAAAAAAACGCTTCAATTAATTTTGAAGCGTTTTAGATATTTGTTATTTCAATATTTTATCCTACATCATTCCTGGCATTCCGCCTCCCATTGGTGGCATAGCAGGAGCATCTTCTTTAATATCTACTAAAGCACATTCGGTAGTCAAAATCATTCCAGCAACAGAAGCTGCATTCTCTAATGCAATACGCGTTACTTTTTTAGGGTCAATAATTCCAGCTTTAAGCATTTCTACGTACACTTCGTTTTTAGCATCGAAACCAAAATCTTTTTTGCCTTCCATTACTTTTGCTACAACAACGCTTCCTTCTCCACCTGCATTTTCTACAATAATTCGTAAAGGCGATTCTATAGCACGAGCTACAATTTGTATTCCTGTTACTTCATCTAAATTATCGGTAGTAATTTTGTCTAATACATTTTTTGCTCTAAGTAAAGCTACACCACCACCAGCAATAATTCCTTCTTCAACAGCAGCACGAGTTGAATTTAAAGCATCGTCAACTCTGTCTTTTTTCTCTTTCATTTCAACTTCGCTAGCTGCACCTACATAAAGTACTGCAACACCTCCAGCTAATTTAGCTAAACGTTCTTGCAATTTCTCTTTATCGTAATCGCTTGTTGTAGTTTCTATTTGGGCTTTAATTTGGTTTACTCTGGCTTTTATATCAGAGCCTTTTCCTGCACCATTTACAATGGTTGTATTATCTTTATCAATCGTTATAGATCCAGCAGTTCCTAACATGGTTAAGTCTGCATTTTCTAGAGAAAATCCTCTTTCTTCAGAAATTACAACTCCACCAGTTAATATCGAAATATCCTCTAACATTGCTTTACGTCTATCTCCAAATCCAGGAGCTTTAACTGCAGCGATTTTTAATCCACCACGTAATTTATTTACAACTAAAGTTGCCAGAGCTTGACCATCTACATCTTCTGCAATAATTAATAAAGGTCTTCCAGATTGTGAAACAGGCTCAAGTATTGGAAGAATTTCTTGAAGATTAGATATTTTTTTATCAAATAAAAGTATATATGGATTTTCTAAATCAGCAATCATTTTATCTGCATCAGTTACAAAATATGGCGATAAATATCCTCTATCAAACTGCATACCTTCAACAACATCAACATAAGTATCTGTACCTTTAGCTTCCTCAACAGTTATAACACCTTCTTTACCAACTTTATTAAAAGCAGTGGCAATAAGTTTACCAATTATTTCGTCGTTATTTGCAGAAAGTGAAGCCACTTGCTGAATTTTTTCAGAAGAATTTCCTATTTTTTTTGCTTGTTTATTGAGGTCGTTTGTAATGGCTTTAATAGCTTTATCTATACCTCTTTTTATGTCCATTGGATTTGCTCCTGCAGCAACATTTTTAAGACCCTCTTTTACAATTGCTTGTGCTAAAACAGTTGCAGTTGTAGTTCCGTCTCCAGCCAAGTCATTAGTTCTTGAAGCGACTTCTTTTACCATTTGCGCTCCCATATTTTCTAGTTCGTTTTCTAACTCTATTTCTTTAGCTACTGTTACACCATCTTTAGTAACTTGTGGTGCACCAAACGATTTGCTTATAATTACGTTTCGACCTTTTGGTCCTAAAGTTACT
>CAYRVY010000351.1:0-2971 GCA_964427695.1 uncultured Flavobacteriaceae bacterium | reverse complement strand
CTTACGGAGCTAAATCTACAATTCGTTCAGGAAGTAAATTGAATTTTGTACAAAACAAATCGGTAATCATTGAAATTGTTGCACAAGATGGTTATTCAGCTACTAAATGGACCATAGTGTCGGTAATCGAGTAAATTCCCAATTAAATTTTAAGTTTGAGAGTTGCCCAAAAACTAAAGGAAAAATTTGTAATATAGAATTCAGCTTACCAGGATCAAGAATATTTGCGACATCTAACGAAAAAACTATGAATTGGCTGTTAAAGAAACTATTAAAGATTTAATTAGTGCAACTTAAAAAGCGTAAAGAAGTGTTTAAAACACATTGAGTTTTAAATCGACATCTTGTAATAAAAAAAGGAGCTTTTTTAAGCTCCTTTTTTTTAATACCAATCAAATTCTATTCTCTGCCTAATAACCATCCAATAACACCACCAGCAACTGCAAAACGCACTCCAAAAGTAAGTGCTCCAGTAATTACACCAGTAAGGTCTGTTAAATCAGTTGTTGTAGAAAACATTTCTAAAGTTGGTAAAGCTCCTAAAAATAGACCAATAATAAGTCCAGCTTTAGCTCCAGTTGCAAAAGTTTTAATTTGAGCCCATTTACTAAAGATAATTGTTACAAAAGTTGCGTACAATACTTCCATTAGGATGATAGTGGGTAGATTCAATTCACCAGCAATAGATTCAACAGCTGGTCCATTAAGTGCATGAAATCCTAGGATGACATAAATAGGATAACCAAGCCCAAATAGGGCAACTGTTCCGCCAAGAACAGCAAGAATGTTATTTTTCATTTGTATTAGTTTTATAAACTTCTGTTATAGAAGTTTTAGTTAGTTATGTTATAAATATAGTAAAATTTAACTAATTGATAATAAATGATTTGCATATAGTTATAAATAATAACTTCAAATTCCTATCTATGATGATAAGGTTCATTCTTTAAAATTGTGAAGCCTCTATACAATTGCTCAATAAAAAATAAACGAACCATTTGGTGCGAAAATGTCATTTTTGAGAGTGAAATTTCCCCCTGTGCTTTAGTATTTACTTCTTGCGAAAAACCATAAGGGCCACCAATTGCAAAGACCAATTGCTTAATGCCAGAATTCATGTGTTTTTGTAAATAGTTTGAAAAATCAATAGAACCCATTTGTTTACCTTTTTCGTCTAATAAAATTAATACATCAGAGTTGGAAAGTTTGTTTAAAATAAGTTCTCCTTCTTTTTGTTTTTGTTGTGCTTCGCTTAAGTTTTTAGCTTTTTTTAAATCTGGAATAACCTCAAAAGAGAACTTAATATAAAAACCAAGCCGTTTCTGGTAATTATCAATAAGCTGTTGCAGTTGCTTATTGTCTGTTTTGCCAATGGCGAGGAGTTTAATTGTCATGTTCAAATTTACGATTTTAGATTTTATGTAGTTAAAAATTTAAAAAACGTAATTCTTAAATCAAATATCGTAAATCCTTTATATTTTAGCATTAAATAAAATTGAGTATGATTTCCCAAGAACAATTCAAAAAGGAAATAGATTTAATTATCACTAATGCCATAAGAGAAGATGTTGGCGATGGCGATCATAGTTCATTAGCATGTATTCCTTCATCAGCAACAGGTAAAGCAAAATTATTAGTGAAAGATGAAGGTGTAATTGCAGGTGTTGACTTTGCAAAACAAGTATTTGCTTATATAGATAAAAACTTAATCATAGAAACGCTTATTGAAGATGGTTCTAAAGTTAACTATGGAGATATTGTGTTTTATGTAAAAGGTGCTTCGCAATCCATTTTAAAAGCAGAACGATTAGTGCTTAATGCCATGCAGCGCATGAGTGCTATTGCTACAAAAACAAAACATTTTGTCGATTTACTGGAAGGTACAAGCACAAAAATATTAGATACTCGCAAGACAACGCCAGGAATTCGTGCACTCGAAAAATGGGCTGTAAAAATTGGAGGCGGAGAGAACCACAGATTTGCCTTGTACGATATGATAATGCTTAAAGATAACCATATAGATTTTGCAGGAGGAATCACTAAAGCTATAGATTTAACCAAAACATATTTAAACGATACTAATAGAGATTTAAAAATAATTGTTGAAGCTCGAAACCTTAAAGAGATTGAAGAAATCTTAATAAATGAAGGTGTTTACAGAACTCTTATAGATAATTTTAATTACGAAGACACACGAAAAGCTGTGCAGCTTATAGGAAATAAATGTTTAACTGAATCATCTGGTGGTATAAACGAAAGTACAGTTAGAAAATATGCTGAGTGTGGTGTAGATTATATTTCTAGTGGAGCTTTAACGCATTCGGTGTATAATATGGATTTAAGTTTAAAAGCGGTTAATTAGTATTCAGTCGCAGTAACCAGTTAGCAGTCGAGTTTGACAAATAACTTAATAACTTAACAACAAACAACAAAACAGCAAACTATTAATGACCAAAACAATAGAAGATAAACTTAGTAAAATTCCAATAGTAAATGTATTGGTTGTGTTCTTAAAAAAGATAAAACTTCCAGGGCTTGAAGGCTTATCGCTTTACGATTTGTTTGAAATGTATATTATTGGTGTTGTAAAAGGGACCTTAACATCACGAGCCGGAGCGATAGCGTTTAGCTTTTTTACTGCAATTTTTCCGTTTTTAATTTTTATTTTAGTTTTAATCCCATACATACCATTAGAAAATTTTAAAGTTGATTTTTTAGTATTTCTAGAATCGTTCTTACCACCAAGTACGTCCGAATTTTTTGTAAACAATATTTTTGAAGATATCGAAAACACAAACAGAGGAGGCTTGCTGTCTTCTGTGTTTTTATTATCTATTTTTTTAATGGCTAATGGTGTTAATGCTGTGTTTTCTGGTTTTGAAAACTCATATCATACTCGATTTAATCGCAATGTTTTTAAACAATATTTTTATGCTTTAGGAATTGCTGTAATTTTGGCATTGTTGGTTAT
>CAYRVY010000350.1:0-2976 GCA_964427695.1 uncultured Flavobacteriaceae bacterium | reverse complement strand
ATGAAAGACGATGGTACTAAAGTCTATGAAATTTGGGGACCTTTATTCTTCGGAAGTATTATTGCATTTAACGAAAAATTTGATGTAAAGAATGATCCGGATAAAGTTGAAATAGATTTTATAGAATCTCGCGTGAGTGACCATTCGGCAATTGAAGCTATTTTTAATCTGGTAAACAAATATGAAGCAGCTGGAAAAGCTGTAAAGCTAAAACACTTGAGCGAGGATTGTAAAATACTGTTATATAAATCGAGTCTTAAATTTCGGGATGTAATTGTTGAAGATGTCGATGATCCTCGTTATCATTTAGCCGGAAATCCTGAAGCGTTTACAAAGGGTTTATCTGAATATAATTTGTAGTTTGTTAAAAGTTAAAAGTTAAAAGTTAAAAGTGCTTCTGGCTTCTGTCTTCTGTCTTCAGACCAATATAAAACGTGTTATTTTACTCTTACCGTTTTTGGTACTAATTTGGTATAATCGCCATTATTCCTTATCACATCACGTACAATAGAAGAGGAAATAAAAGAGGTTTTAGCAGCAGTTAACAAAAAGACTGTTTCAATTTTGGAGAGTTTACGATTGGTATGAGCAATGGCTTTTTCAAATTCAAAATCGGCAGGATTACGAAGTCCGCGTAAAATAAAACCAACATCAATTTCTTTACAAAACTCTACAGTAAGCCCTTTGTATGTTACTACTTTTATTCTGGGCTCATCTGCAAAAGCATCTTCAATAAAACCTTTGCGTTCTTCAAGAGAAAACATATATTTTTTATCAGCATTTATACCAATAGCTACAATAACCTCATCAAAAAGTGTGACACCACGTCTTATAATGTCGTAGTGACCTAAAGTTAAAGGATCGAATGATCCTGGAAATAATGCTCTTTTCATAAGCCCCTTTTTGTTTCCCCAAGGGGGAATTTATTTTGGTATAAATATACAACTCTGCATTTAAGAAAGCCAATAAAATTCCCTCCTTTGGAGGGGTTAAGGGAGGCTTTCCTCAATAGCATTGCCAAACAATTCGGCTAAACTAATTCTAGCTGCTGCTGCTTGTTGCGGCAAAATACTTTCTTTGGTAAATCCCGGAACAGTATTTACTTCTAAAAGATAAGGTTCATCGTTTTTAAAAATAAATTCGCTACGTGTAAAGCCTTTCATTTTTAAAATTTCATACACTTGTTTTGCTACAGCGGTCACTTTATCTGCCATTTCTTTTTTAATACGAGCAGGTGTAATTTCTTGAGATTCTCCGTGATATTTAGCTTTAAAATCAAAAAAATCGTTATTGCTTACAATTTCGGTTATTGGCAAAACTTTGGTTTTTCCTTTGTAAGTAATCACACCAACCGAAACTTCTGTACCATCCAAAAATGCTTCAATAATAATCTCGTCATCTTCTTTAAAGGCAAAACTAATCGCACCTTTAAGATGCTCTTTTTTATGCACTTTGGTAATGCCAAAACTGCTTCCCGCTTTGTTAGCTTTTACAAAACAAGGCAAGCCAACTTTGTTTACAATGTCGGTTTCATTTATTACATCACCAAGATTCAGACTATAAGATTCTGCAGCTTTAATTCCATAGGGTTTTAATACGCTTAAGCAATCACGTTTATTAAAAGTTAAAGCGGCTTGATACATGCCACAGCTCGTATGTGGTATATTTAGTAATTCAAAATAGGCCTGCATATAACCATCTTCTCCAGGTGTGCCATGTATGGCATTAAACACACAATCGAAAGTGATTTTAAGTTTATTGATAGTTAGAGAAAAATCGTTTTTATCGATTGGATATTCATTGTCATTTTCATCAACATAAACCCATTTATCTTTAAAAATATGAATCCTAAAAGCATTGTATAGTTTTTTATCAAGCGATTCATAAACCACATTTCCGCTTTTTAATGAAATTTTATATTCGCTAGAATATCCTCCCATTATGATAGCAATATTTTTCATTGAATAAATTTTTATTCATTTCCGTGATCCCGATAGCTATCGGGACGAAAATCTCATTTCTCAAAATTAAAATATATTTTATTATGTTTAATACCTATAATCAGTCTAAAACCAACAATAAAACGTATTTATAATAGTTAATCAAAAATATCACTAATTTATCAAAAGTAAAAACGGTTCTGTTTTTATATATTTGTCTTTTATATAAATAATCAATGAGTATCATAAAATTTCTTACAAGTAAAGTGTTTTTAAAACAAATTGTTTTGGCAGTTGTTGCTATTCTTGTGTTGAGTTTTGTGATGTTGAAATGGTTAAAATATTCTACAAATCATGGACAATTTATTGAAGTGCCTATATTAAAAGGTAAAACTTTAGATGTGGTACAAATAGAATTAGATGATAATTACTTACAAATGATGGTGCAGGATTCTGCAAATTACAATCCTAATTATGCGAAATATTCGGTAATTGAGCAGCAACCAGAAGCAGGATCTTTGGTTAAAGAAAATAGAAAAATTTACTTAACTATAAACCCTTCTGGTTATAGAAAAGTTGCGATTCCTAATATTATTAGGAGTACCATTCGTCAAGCAAAACCTACTTTAGAAGCTTTGGGTTTTATGGTTGGTAATATAACTTTTGTTAATGACATAGGAGAGAATGAAGTTATTTTCATGAAATATAAAGGACAAACAATTAAACCAGGTAAACTACTATCTAAAACTTCAAGAATAGATTTGGTACTTGGTAATGGTAAACGTTCTTTTAATTAAATGGATGCGTTAAATCATTTGCCTGAAAAGGACAACTACTTATACGAACACTATTCGTTTACAGTAGAAAAAGGGCAACAGCCTTTACGAATAGATAAATACTTAATGAATTTTATCGAAAATGCAACACGTAATAAAATTCAGACTGCAGCAAAAGAAGGAAGTATATTTGTTAACGGAACTCCAGTAAAATCGAATTATAAAGTTAGACCGTTTGATGAGATTAAAGTCTTATTATC
>CAYRVY010000349.1:0-2981 GCA_964427695.1 uncultured Flavobacteriaceae bacterium | reverse complement strand
CTTTCCCTTATTCGGCTGTTAATGGTGTCGATTATAAAGCTCTAAAAGAAGAAAGAGATGATTTAACCCAAGATTTAGCTATCGACCCTACAAATATAAATGCTTCAGATAGAATTGCCGAAATAGACCAAGAGCGTTTTAAGTGGTTGGAGTTTTATAAAATTACGTTTAAAAGTGATTGGTACACAAAAATTATTGGTGATTTAATTTTAAGGCCAAGTATAGAGTTCGGATTTTTAGGAGCTTATAATAACGATAGAGGAGTAATTCCTTTTGAACGTTACTTTTTAGGTGGTGATGGATTGGGTAGTTATAGTTTAGATGGCAGAGAAAGTGTAGCATTAAGAGGTTACCCAAACCAATCTTTATCTTCTCAAGATGGTGGTACCATTTATAACAAATTCTCGTTAGAATTAAGACACCCAATAACATTAGGTGCTCAAGCAAAAATTTATGGTCTTCTCTTTTTAGAAGGAGGAGCAGCATTTGATAATTTTAGAGATTATAACCCTTTTAAATTAAAACGATCAGCTGGAATAGGTATTCGTCTCTTTATGCCAGCTTTTGGATTGTTAGGTATTGATTTTGGACATGGCTTTGACCCTGTACCAGGTCAGACAGTTAAACATGGTTGGGAAACACACTTTATTATTGGGCAACAATTTTAAGTTTGGCACGATATTTTCTATTGTCTCAATAGCGATTTAATACGAGCGTTAAAATTTTTCAAAATATATTTCGTTTATTTGAAGAATATTAACTTTACTGACGGAATCGTTAATTTTATCCGTCATGTCTAATGAATTTATAAGATGATATCGATAAATTTAATATATATACGGATGAAAATTAAAGTTCTTTTTTTATTGGCATTTGTAGTCTTAATAAATTTTAGCTCCTTTGCGCAACGTGGTGTAAGAATTGGGTATATAGATACCGAATATATTTTGCAAAACGTATCAGAATACCAAGAAGCATCACAGCAACTTGATGCAAAAGTACAAAAATGGAAAAACGAAATAGAATTACGTTTAAGTAAAATTGATCAAAAAAAGAAACTATTAAACAGTGAAAGTATATTGCTTACAAAAGAGTTAATTGAAGAACGTCAAGAAGAAATAGATATTGAAGAGAGTGAAATATTAGACTACCAACAAAAACGTTTTGGTCCTAATGGAGACTTAATGATTCAAAAGAAAAATTTGATGCAGCCAATACAGGATCAAATATTTACTGCTGTACAAGAAATTGCAGCTAATAAAAAATACGATTTTGTGTTCGATAAATCTGCTGATGTTATCATGTTGTATTCAGCAAACAGATTTGATATAAGTGAGCAAGTATTACGATCTATAACAAGATCATCTAAACGTAAGCAAGTTCAAAACCGTAAAGAAAGAAAAGCTGCTGAAGAAGAAGCATTAGTGCCTGAAATTAACAAAGAGCAAGAAGCTCGCGAAAAAGCTTTAGCAGATAAAAAAGCAGAACGCGAAAAAACAATAGCAGATAAACGCAACAAACAACTTGAAGCACGTGAAGCAAAAAAGAAAGCACTAGAAGAAAAAAAGAAAAAGATTTTAGAAGATAGGGCAAAAGCTAGAGAAGAAAAACTTAATGCTCGTAAAAAAACGACTGAAACAAAAAGTGCTAAAGTAGTTAATAAAAAGTCCGATAGCTTAAAAGTAGAAAAAATAAAAGTTGTTGACAGTACTAGCACTAAAGCTATACCAGCAAAATTAAGTAAAAAGGCAGCTCAAAAAAAAGCTCTTGAAGAAAAAAAGAAAAAAATATTAGCCGATAGAAAAGCTAAACTAGAAGCTCAAAAAAAAGCTAAAGACAGTATTGCAGGAGCTAAAAAAAATAATTAATAACAAGACTAATTAATAGTAAACAATTTATAACATAATTTATTAAAAATGAAACACCTAAAAACCCTATTATTTGCAACTGTACTTTGTATTGGAAGTACAAGTTTTATGAATGCACAAAGTAATGTTGCCCATATTGACACACAAGCTTTAATTGATGCAATGCCAACAGCTATAACTGCTAGAGGCGAATTAGATAAATTAGCTAAAACTTACGAAGCTGACATTAGAGCAATGGCAACAGAATATGAAAACAAAGTAAAACAATACGATGCTGAAGCTCCTACAAAAACAGACGAAGAAAACGCTAAAAGAGTTCAAGAAGTAAGAGAAATTCAAAATAGCATTCAACAATATCAAGGACAAGCACAACAAGATTTACAAAAGAAAGAACAAGATTTGTTTACACCTATTTATGAAAAAGTTAAAGCAGCCATCCAAAAGGTTGGAAAAGCACAAGGCTTTCAATATATATTAGATTCCAGAGAAGGTCAAGGCACACTTTTGTTAGCTGATGGTAAAGATCTTTTAGCAGATGTAAAAAAAGAATTAGGATTCTAAAAAATTACATTACTGCGAAGGAAGGAATTTCAAACAATATATCTAAAAGCTACTTTTAATGAAGTAGCTTTTTTATTTTTGTAAAATGAGCAAACAACCTATTGGATTTTTTGATTCTGGTGTTGGAGGTACTTCTATTTGGAAAGAGGTACATGCGCTTTTACCTAATGAAAGTACTATCTATCTAGCCGATAGTAAGTATGCACCTTATGGCAAAAAGTCTAAAGAAAAAATCATTGAGTTAAGTTTAAAAAACACAGAGTTACTATTAGAAAAAGATTGTAAACTTATTGTCGTGGCATGTAATACAGCAACCACTAACGCAATAAAGATGCTTCGGGAAACTTATCCCATTTCTTTTATTGGTATTGAACCAGCAATAAAACCTGCGGCATTCCAGACAAAAACCAAAACCGTTGGTATTCTCGCTACAAAAGGAACACTTACAAGCAAATTGTTTCATAAAACAACTCATCTTTTTGCAAATAAAATTAGTATTGTTGAGCAAGTTGGCGAAGGCATTGTTCAATTAATTGAAAGTGGTAAAACCAA
>CAYRVY010000348.1:0-2984 GCA_964427695.1 uncultured Flavobacteriaceae bacterium | reverse complement strand
GTTCTTCTAATGCGTTAACTGTTGGGTCTTCTTTATATACATCGTCACCAACTTGTGCACTCATCATAGCATCCAACATGCCTTGTGTTGGTTTTGTTACTGTATCACTTCTTAAATCTATAATCATTTTACAAATTAATTAGATGAAAATACCATTTATCAATTGATATTACAGCTATAAAACGTATCTTTTTCCTTCCTATTTCAAAATAAAAATAAACCGTAACTATGGCTATACTTGATTTTTCATTTTCATATAAAGAAAAAATCTTTCATTTTCTTTTACAGTAATATCAATCAATAACTGGTATAACTACATATATCACTTCCTATTGGTGAGCCATCAGGGATTTTTGGTGAAGCCTCTAATTTAAATTCTTTTGGTTCTTCATTAAAACGTTTAATTAAACGCTTGTATTGATTGGAATAATCAGAGTTATCTAACCCTTCAAAAATTGATTTAATGGTTTTATTTGCAATTGCATTAACCTGAAAATAAGCTTTGTCGCTTACTGCTAAATTCATCATGTATTTTAACACATTTTCATTAATCATTTGCTGTACTTCGTTTAAATAATTATCATTATGATTTTCTTTAAATGACTGGTTAATAATTGTTTGGAACACTTCATCTAAACTTAATTGACTATTATCTAAACTTTTTTGTTGTACCAATCTATTAGCTCTTTCGGGATGTAATAATAGCTTTAAAGTCATATCACTTGCTGTAGATGCTACACTTAAAGCATCAAAGCCGACGCCAGTTTTACCTTTAAAGGATTCTCTGCTTCTACCATAAGTGAAAGCTCTTGGAGGAAATAAATCTAATTTGCTTTTCGGAATTGCTAATACTTCAGCATCTATGGTTTTTAAAATTGAATTTAGTGCAGTTCGCTGTTCATTCGCATCAACAACTTTTACAGTAAATTGTCCATCGCCTTTAACAGCATAGTTGTAATCTAATCCGCCAATTACTTTTACAGCAGCTTCGGTTTGGTAACGATGAAAGAAATATAATGGGACAAAAACATCTTCTAAAACCGAATATGGTTCGTTAGTACGAATATTGTCTTTTGAAAAATTTGAAACAGCAGTTGCTCTTACTTTTAAAACATTTTCCAGTCCTTCTGAAGCCGTTTTGCCATTATCCCAAAGATGTGCTAAAGCATGTGCTCCGCCTTGAGGACGTGCATCACTATTTGTTATAAAACGAAGACCGTCATTTTTTGCTTTATCAAGAATTTTGTTGAGTTCGGTTCTTTCGTCTGTATTACTATCAAATTCAGAATAACTATAAGCAACGGTTACTTTATCCCAATCTCCTATTTTAGTATCATAAGCATCACTTAAATCTATATTGTTTCCATTTACAGTTACTAATGGATGTGGATAATCCATAACAGATGCTCTACCATTTGTGCTTGCTGCAAAATTATGAGCAAAACCAATAGTGTGACCAATTTCGTGTGCGCTTAATTGTCGTATCCTTGCCAACGCCATATCTAGCATAGGTTGGTAATTGTCATCACTGTTTGCAAAGGGCTTATCCATTAAAGCTTGAGCAATTAAAAAATCCTGCCGAACCCTTAAACTACCTAAACTTACATGACCCTTAATTATTTCACCAGTTCTAGGATCAACAACACTTGCTCCATAACTCCAACCTCTTGTTGAGCGATGTACCCATTGTATGACATTGTATCTGCAATCTAAAGGATCCGCATCTGTTGGCAACATTCTAACCTGAAAAGCATCTTTAAAACCAATGGCTTCGTAAGCTTGATTCCACCAACGTGCACCATCCAGTAATGCTGAACGAATGGGTTCTGGAGTTCCTGGATCTAAATAATAAATGATTGGTTCTATGGCTTCACTTATCTCAGCATTTGGATTTTTCTTTTCCAAACGATGACGAATAATGTATCGTTTTTTAATCTGTTCTTGAATTGGTGTTGCATAATCTAAATAAGACGTTGAGATTGCTCCACTACGTACGTCAAAAACTCTAGGTTTATAATTACTATCTGGAAGTTCTATAAAAGAATGATGTTGTATTACAGTTACCAAAGATGCTGTAGGAGTCACGCTTCTAATATTTCTACCTTTAGGTTCGCCTTTAAAGGTTAATAATGCTTCGAACTCAACATTTTTTGGGAAAGCTTTAGTGCGCTCCAATGATAATGCGCTCTTGCTTAAATCTAATTTATAAATACCTTGGTTAGCATTTTTTAATCTATTTGCCACTCCATGCGTATCTTGCATTAAAAAAGGTGTAAAATCTATGATATAAATATCGTCTTTAGATTCCACAATTTTAAAACCAAATAACACCGATTTTGCAAAGGCTTGTTCAATACTCTTTCTTTCTAATTCATTATCTGTAATTGCTCTAAATCTTTGATTTGGCTGAATGAGTAACAGCTTATTACCTGCCTTTATAAATTTTACTAAACGCTCTGGACCAAGTTGTCCTCTATCAAGTCCTATATCATTAGAACCTACTCCACTTGAAAGTGAGCTTATATACAGAAACTCTTCATTAAGTTGTTTTACTTCAAGATAGATTTTGTCGGTAGCTTCTTCGTAATGAAAATTAAAATAGCCTGTATAATGTTTCAACTTTTTTTCACTTAACTTTTGTGAAAAAACAGTACTTATACTTAATAGTAAAATAAAAAATAGAATGATTTTTTTCATGATAAAAATTTAGAATATAAAACTACACAAATCACAATAAACAATCATTAGTTTTATATAAAGTTTATAATTCTATCATAAACAAATGAGTTAATAAATAATAAAAAAAAGTATTTCAATAGTGTCAAGGAATTTTAACATTTTGTAGATTAAGTTAATGCCTATTAGTAATTAAATAATATATTAGCATTGATTACCGAAATTCTCATTTAGCAGAAATGATATTTAAATAAATGATTTTAAATTACTTAAGGAATAAACTATTCTGGCTTACTGACTTTGTAAAT
>CAYRVY010000347.1:0-2990 GCA_964427695.1 uncultured Flavobacteriaceae bacterium | reverse complement strand
GTCTTGGTCAACACATTTGCGTTCTGCACAAGATTTTGTTGCAGTTGGAGATATAATTGAAGCTCAAATTTTAACTTTAGACAGAGAAGACCGTAAAATGTCGCTTGGTATCAAGCAATTAACTCCAGATCCATGGACAGATATAACCACAAAATATGTGATAGGATCTAAACATAATGGGATTGTAAGAAACTTTACAAACTTTGGTGTATTTGTTGAATTAGAAGAAGGTATAGATGGATTAATTTATATTTCAGATTTATCTTGGACTAAAAAAATTAAACACCCAAGTGAGTTTTGTGCCGTAGGAGATAAGTTAGATGTTGTAGTGTTAGAATTAGATGTTGAAGGGCGTAAATTAAGTTTAGGTCATAAACAAACAACAGATAACCCTTGGGACAAGTACGAAACTGAATTTGCTTTAAACACAACACATTCTGGAGAAATTTCAGAAATTGTAGATAAAGGCGCAACTATAAATCTTAATGAAGATGTTGTTGCTTTTATTCCTTCTCGTCATCTGGAAAAAGAAGATGGTAAAAGACTTCAAAAAGGAGATACTGCAGAGTTTAAGATTATTGAATTCAATAAAGAGTTTAAACGTGTAGTTGCCTCACATACAGCAGTCTTTAGAGCCGAAGAAGCTAAAAATGTAAAGGCTGCAGCTAAAAAAGCTAAAGCAGTAGCTGCTGAAGTAAAACCTACTTTAGGAGATGCTAATGAAACTTTACAAGCACTTAAGGATAAAATGGATGGAAAAACATAAATTTTTTCTAACATATATATAAAAAAACCTTCCATTAGGAAGGTTTTTTTATATAATAAATATAATTAACGTCTGAATTTTTATGTCACTCGTATATATTGCAAGTATCAGTAATTAACTAAAGTTGGATTACCATCCTTGGCTAATTCGAGTGTTAATTTGCTAACTTAATCTATTTCAATAGATAAATAATTTTATTTAAAAACAAACGTTTAACAAAAAACCGATTACTATTATGGAAAACAAATCTGAAAGTAAAAACAGAAATTTAAAAATAGCTTTAGGTATGGTTATAGCAATACTTGCTGTAACTACATTTTTCACTTTTGATATTATGAATGATAAAGATAAAATGGAAGCTGATCTTAAAGAACAAAAACAATTAGTGATGAAAGACCTAAATAATATGGCAGAACAATATGATATTGCTATAGGTGATAATGAAGCTGCTAATCAAAAATTAGTAGAAGCAAGAACGCGTATTCAGGGCTTAATGGATTCCTTAAAAGTGTCTGACAATAATGTTAGAAGTTTGTGGAGATATAAAAAGAAATTTTTAGCTTTAGAAGATGAAATGGATAATCTTTTAGCTGAAAATGACTCTTTAAAACTCGAGAATGCACTATTGGCAACTGTTTTAGATAGTACTCAAATACAATTAGAAGAGCGTACAACTTTTAATGATTCTCTATTGGCTCAAAATACAGAATTAGCAGATATTGTTGAAAATGCTTCTGTATTATCTACTGCAGGTTTAAAAGGATTTGGAGTTATTGTACGTAGTTCAGGTAAACTAATACCTACTGAAAGAGCCCGTAGAACAGATAAAATTAGATTGTGTTATACTGTTGCTAAAAATAGTTTAGTATTATCTGGTGATAAAGAATTTTTTGTTCAGGTGTTAGATCCAAAAAACAATGTTTTAGGATTGAATAATCAAATCCAATTTGAAGACAATGTTTTAAACTATAGCTTAATTAGTAAGTTTAATTATGAATCTAAAAACCTAGATATCTGTGAATTTATTGATGCAAAAGGAGATAAATCTTTTGAAAAAGGACGATATGTTATTAATGTGTTTAACAAAAAGGACTTGATAGCTAGATCTGAATTTATTCTTCAATAGTAAGTATATTATTAAATAATAAGGTCGCCTAAAAACTAGTTTTTAGGCGACCTATTTATTAGAAACATTTTTTTACGACTCAGTAGGTTTTTCTGCCTTTTCAATTTTAATACTGAGTGATTGAGAGTCTTTATCTAAATCCATTTTAATAATGTCACCTTCATGAATTTTAGATTTAATAATCTCTTCTGCTAAAGTATCTTCAATATATTTTTGAATTGCTCTTTTTAATGGTCTTGCTCCATATTGTTTATCGAACCCTTTTTCAACTATAAATGATTTTGCTTTTTTAGTTAGTTTTAAAGAATAACCTAATTCTTTAATTCTATCTAAAAGTTCTTCTAATTCAATATCAATAATTTTATTAATATCTTCTTTTTCTAAAGTGTTAAAAATTACAACATCGTCTATTCTGTTTAAAAACTCTGGAGCAAAAACTTTCTTTAATGCATTTTCTATAACGCTTCTTGTATTAGAGTTAGCTTGAGATTTTTGTGCAGATGTGCCAAAACCAACACCACTACCAAAATCTTTAAGCTTGCGAGAACCTATATTGGAAGTCATAATAATAATTGTATTGCTAAAATCTATTTTCCTACCTAAACTATCTGTTAAAAAACCATCGTCTAAAACTTGTAATAACATATTAAATACATCTGGATGTGCTTTTTCAATTTCATCTAAAAGCACAACTGCGTATGGTTTTCGTCTAATTTTTTCGGTAAGTTGTCCTCCTTCTTCATATCCAACATAACCTGGAGGTGCACCAACTAAACGAGAAATTGCGAATTTTTCCATATACTCACTCATATCTATTCTTATAAGAGTATCCTCGCTATCAAATAACTCGCGTGCTAAAACTTTTGCTAATTGTGTTTTGCCAACTCCAGTTTGTCCTAAAAATATAAATGACCCAATGGGTTTATTTGGGCTTTTAAGACCAGCACGATTTCGCTGTATAGCTTTAACAACTTTACTTACTGCTTCATCTTGCCCTATAACTTTCCCTTTTATTAACTCTGGTAGTTGAGCAAGTTTATTACTTTCAGTTTGCGCAATACGATTTACAGGAATTCCTGTCATCATCGATACAACATC
>CAYRVY010000346.1:0-3018 GCA_964427695.1 uncultured Flavobacteriaceae bacterium | reverse complement strand
AAGATGATGCAAGGTGGAGGCGGAAAAAAAATGATGCAAATGATGCAGAATATGAGATAACTCAGTTTGCAGTTAACAGTAGCAGTTTTCAGTGGTTACATTTAATATTTAAAAAATAATTAATAAAAATGGATTTCAAAAAATTATTAGCATACCAAAAATCATTTGATTTGGCTATGTCTATTTTTGAAATTTCTAAATCCTTCCCAAAGGAAGAAACCTATTCTTTAACAGATCAAATAAGAAGAAGTTCACGTTCAGTTTCTGCAAATATTGCTGAATCCTATAGAAAACGAAGATATCCAAAACACTTTATTAGTAAACTTACAGATGCAGATGGAGAAAATTCAGAAACTTCTACTTGGTTAGATTATGTTCTGGCATGTAACTATATTAAGAAAGATGATTACACTAAATGTGAAAATGAAGGAAAAGAAATAGGAAAATTAATAAATTTTATGATTAATAATCCAGGTAAGTTCGGAGTTAACTGCGACTGAAAACTGTGACTGAAAACTTTAAAAACATGACGATTTTAGACGGGAAAAAAACAAGCAACGAAATTAAAGACGAAATTGCTCAAGAAGTAATAAAACTAAAATCTGAAGGTAAAAAAACACCTCATCTTGCGGCAATTCTTGTGGGTACAGATGGTGCAAGTATGACCTATGTAAACGCAAAAGTAAAAGCCTGCGATTTTGTTGGTTTTAATTCTACTTTAATTGATTTGCCAGAAGATACATCAGAAGAAATTTTACTTAAAAACATTAATAAACTAAATAAAGATAATGATATTGATGGTTTTATAGTGCAACTGCCATTGCCAAAACACATTGACGAACAAAAAGTTTTAATGGCTGTAAATCCTGATAAGGATGTAGATGGTTTTCATCCCACAAATGTTGGTAAAATGACACTTGATTTACCTTGTTTTTTGTCAGCAACGCCTTTTGGAATTATGGAATTGTTAGAACGTTATAAAGTAGAAACATCAGGCGCAAATGTTGTGGTTATAGGAAGAAGCCATATTGTTGGTCGCCCGATGAGTATATTAATGAGCCAAAAACGAAATGCTGGAAATGCAACTGTAACGGTCGCACATAGCCGAACTAAAAATCTACCTGAAATCACACAAAAAGCCGATATAATTATAGCAGCACTTGGTATTCCTGAATTTTTAACTGGAGATATGGTAAAAGAAGGCGTTACAATTATTGATGTAGGAATCACTCGTGTGACTGATCAAACCAAACCCAGAGGATATCGTCTTGTAGGAGATGTGCATTTTGAAAGTGTAAGTAAAAAAGCTGCATTTATTACTCCAGTTCCTGGCGGAGTTGGTCCAATGACTATAGCAATGTTGCTAAAAAACACCTTGTTAGCTTGCCAAAGAAAAAACTAAAATCATTTGGCAAATAACTGATTGATATCTTTAAAGGCTTTAAATTCCAGAGCATTTCCAGAAGGATCTTTAAAAAACATAGTAGCTTGTTCACCAACTTTCCCTTCAAATCTAATGTAAGGTTCTATTATAAAGCGAATGTTTTTTTGTTTTAGTCCAGATGCCAACTCATGAAAAGTGTCCCAATTCAAAACAACACCAAAATGCGGAACAGGCACATTTTTACCATCTACAGGGTTGGTATGTAAATCATTGTTTTCATTTTTGGGTTTATAATGTATAACTAATTGATGACCATAAAAATTAAAATCAACCCAGTTCTCACTACTTCTACCTTCTTTGCAATTTAAGATGTCACGATAAAAAAATCTGCATAATTCAAGATTGTCAACAGGAATTGCAAGATGAAATGGAGGAATTATGGACATATTTATCTTATTTTATTGTGTATTATGGGCTTGTGATCTTTCGTAGAATTATAAACTATTCAACAACCATTTTTTTAAGCCAATTTAATTCTTTTCCCATTTTATTTTGAAGATATATATTCCATTTAGACCAACTAAAATATTGACTGGTATGCTTTATTAAAATTCCGTTAATTGTCAAATTATTGTTTAATTTCAAAATGAATTCTCTTGGAAATGTATTTTGTATTTTAGAACCCCTTTCAAAATATTTAATTTTAATATTTTCGCTATGTTGTTCAGCCTTACGAAAAGTATTTTTTGCGCTAACTCCTAAAAATATACAATGCGTTGGCTTTAGTTTCTCAACAATCTTAAAAAAAGTTAGCCAACCATTATAAAAGTCATCTTTTGATGGTCTTTTTTTATTTGAATCCATTGGAATTTGTATGAAGTTGTAAAATGCCAAATTATCCCATAGTTTTTGCTTATCAAATGGCGTTTTTCCAAATAGCGCTTTATGAAAATTTGGGAATAATTTAGAATAATTATTATCTTCAATGGCATGTCCATTTACTACATAATTAGTGAATTGTCTATCCTTGTATTTTCCATTATCATCCTTATAATGACTTTCTCCAATAATTAATATTCGATGGTTATTTTCAAAATAATTCTTGCCAATATATGGATCCCATTTTAATTCTGTGATATGTTTAAAATTCACTTTGTTTTTCATGATGACAAATTATTTTTCATAAATAACTCTTAATCCAATTTAAGACCTCTATCTTTCCCTTAATTTTATATCTACTTAAATGAGGAATAGATACTACATTTGTTTTACGACCTTCAATTACTGTTTTAAATGCTTTACATTTCCAATTACCATGATTAGCTTTAATATTCTTTTCTTCACCTCCATATTTAGAATAAATGTACGAGTAAGATGATTTTTCACCATTACCAAAACATAAAATCACATTAGGTTGAATAATTTCTAAAAGTATTTTATGATATTCCCAACAATAGTCTGCGATTTGTTTAAAATTTGACAACTCACCATATTTAAGTTCTTCAATAGATCTACTTGTAACAAAAATTAAATTGGTAGCACACACATCCCGTGTTTTATAACCTAATTCTTTTAGAAGATAATGGCTATGTTCTAAATAACGACTGACTGACCACCCAATTGCCACCTTTCAT
>CAYRVY010000345.1:0-3040 GCA_964427695.1 uncultured Flavobacteriaceae bacterium | reverse complement strand
ATTTTAGTTTCAGACAAGCCTGTGGATTTAGTGTTCATCCTAATGAAGAAAAGTTCAATAATTGGGCGACAAAAAATAAATTTAAGATTACTGATTTATTTCCCAATGCTCAAAGTAATACAATTAAACATATCGATTTAAGTGTTTCCAGTAAATGGTTTGGTCATTTGAAGAATTTTAATGATTTAGATTATTTTCAGTTTAGAATTAATCAATTACAAGCACAACATCCAGATAAAGTAATTGCTGGAGGCTATTTAGAACAAAGATTAATTTACACGTCTTCTGCTTATGATAAAATTGGAAATAACGGAAAAGAAAGCAGAACCATTCATTTAGGTATCGACTTTTGGTTTCCAGCACATACTCCTGTTCATGCTTTGTTTGATGGCGAAGTGGTAACAGCTGTAAATGATGCTGGTGACAAAGAATATGGTGGGTTAATAATTTTGAAACATATTGTAGAAGGTTTTGAATTCTTTACACTCTATGGTCACAATACTGTTGCAAGCGTATTACAACACAAGATTGGTAATATTATTAAAAAAGGTGATAAAATATCAGAATTAGGCAACTATCCTGAAAACGGAAATTGGGTATCTCATCTGCATTTTCAAATTATGTTATCGATGTTAGATTATAAAATAGATTATCCAGGAGTTGCATATTTCAATCAGCTTGAAGTTTGGAAAGGTCTTTGTTTAGATCCAAATTTATTATTTAAATCAGACAGTCTTCAGCAAAAAAATAAAATCTCTAATAAAGAATTAATCGATTACAGAAAACAACATTTAGGCAAAAATTTAAGCCTGCAATATAAAGTTCCTGTTAAAATGGTTCGTGGTGCTGGACAGTATTTAATGGATCAAAACGGCAAAAAATATTTGGATACAGTTAACAACGTCGCTCATGTTGGACACGAGAATTATAATATTGTGAAAGCTGGACAAGAACAAATGGCTTTAATCAATACAAATACTCGTTATCTACACGAAAATATTAATGAACTAGCAAAAGAATTACTTGAAACTTTACCTCCAAAATTGAGTGTTATACATTTTGTGAATTCTGGAAGTGAAGCTAACGAACTTGCTATTCGAATGGTTAAAGCAACGACTGATGAACGTGATGTTATAGCTTCGGAAGCAGGTTATCATGGCAACTCCAATATGTGTATTGATATCAGCTCGTACAAGTTTGATAATAACGGTGGACAAGGCGCTCCAGAACACACACACATATTTTTCCATTACCTGATGCTTTCAGAGGAAAATATAGAGGGAAAAATACAGGAGAACACTATGCCGAAGAAGTTAAAAATTGTATCGAAAAAATTCACAATAAAGGACGAGGAGTAGGTGCTTTTATTATTGAACCTGTTATTAGTTGCGGCGGACAAATAGAACTTCCCGAAGGCTTTTTAGAGCAAGCTTATAAATATGTTCGTGATGTTGGAGGTTTATGTATTTCAGACGAAATACAAACAGGATGTGGCAGAATGGGAAAAACATTTTGGGGCTTTCAATTACATAATGTTGTCCCAGATATTGTGACTATTGGTAAACCTTTGGGGAATGGTCATCCAATTGCTGCAGTTGTTTGCACACAAAAAGTGGCTGATAAATTTGCCAACGGTATGGAATATTTTAACACCTTTGGTGGAAACCCAGTATCTTGTGCTATTGCAACAGAAGTTTTGAGAACTATAAAACGAGAAAAACTTCAGGAAAACGCATTACAAATTGGTGAGTTTTTGAAATCTGAATTGAAAAAGCTATCCGAAGAATTTTCAATAATTGGTGATGTTCGTGGACAAGGATTATTTCTTGGAATTGAACTTGTAGATAACAATATGAAACCTCTTGCTGATCAAACTGATTATTTAGCCAATAGAATGAAAGACTACGGGATTTTGATGAGTACAGATGGTTTAGATGATAATGTTTTAAAAATCAAACCACCTCTGGTATTTACAAAAGAAAATGCTGAGGAGTTGATTTTATATTTGAAGAAAATTTTATGAATTTAAACGACAATAAGACTAAACACACGAAAAAGTAAAAGCTTACTTTAAGAGAAATATCGCTACATTAGTATTGCAAAAATCCTAAAATAAAATCATGGAAAAATATTTTGACACATTTGTAAATGCCTTTAACGGAACTTTAGATTGGACATGGAAATCCATATTATTTGAAGTGCCTTGGCACACCAACTATTTTTGGGGATTGATTGCTATTTCGTTAGTAGTTTGGCTATTAGAGATTGTATTCCCTTGGCGTAAAAACCAATCTGTTATTAGAAAAGATTTTTGGTTAGATGGGTTTTATATGTTTTTTAATTTTTTCATTTTCGCAATAGTAATTAATGGTATTTATAAAATTCTGGAATTGCTATTTACAGATATTAATATTACAGCAAAAAGTTTAGCTTTAGTAGATATTTCTAACTGGCCAATGTGGTTGCAATTAGTAGTCTTCTTTATTATTCTGGATTTTGTACAGTGGTTTACACATGTTTTGTTGCATAAGTTTCCATTCTTATGGAAGTTCCATAAGGTGCACCATAGTGTAAAAGAAATGGGATTTGCAGCCCATTTAAGATACCATTGGATGGAGAATATTTTATACAAACCATTAAAAACATTTGGCGTTATGATATTAGGTGGTTTTGAACCTGAACAAGCATATATTGTACACTTTTTAGCTATTGCAATTGGTCATTTAAACCATGCAAATATTAAGATTACTTGGGGACCATTTAAATATATATTTAATAATCCTGTGATGCATTTATATCATCATGTAAAAGTATTACCTGAAAACCATAGTTTCGGAATAAACTTTGGTATAAGTTTGAGTTTATGGGATTATATTTTTAAAACAAATTATATTCCTGAAGACAGTGGAGCTATTGAATTAGGTTTCCCTGATGAAGATGTGTTTCCTAAAGGATTTTTTGGTCAACTTTTTTATGGCTTTGGTAAGTCTAAAAAATAGTGGAAAGATTAACTTATATGCAACCCATTAACAACATTATC
>CAYRVY010000344.1:0-3042 GCA_964427695.1 uncultured Flavobacteriaceae bacterium | reverse complement strand
AAATTATTATGCAGGAATGGCTTACTTAAACAAGCAGGATTACCAAAATGCAATTACTTTTTTGAGTAATTTTTCTAGTAAAGATCAAATATTAGGACCTATAGCTAAAGGAGGAATAGGAGATGCTTTTGTGCAACTAAATCAACCTGAAGATGCTTTAGACTATTATGTTAAAGCAGCACAAATGCAAACTAACGATTACACTACACCAATGTATTTGTATAAAGCTGGTAATATAGCAATGCAATTAGGACTAAACGATAAAGCATTACAATATTTTACACGTATA
Source organism: uncultured Flavobacteriaceae bacterium (assembly GCA_964427695.1). Classification (GTDB taxonomy): domain Bacteria; phylum Bacteroidota; class Bacteroidia; order Flavobacteriales; family Flavobacteriaceae; genus PRS1. The sequence goes on along the minus strand of CAYRVY010000344.1, from coordinate 2,753 downwards.
AAAGAAGAATTTTCGAGTACTACTGAAGCTACTAATATAGATGTATTTATTGGTAGAGCAGAAGCTGCAAGTAATTAAAAATAAAGCATGGCAACTGCTAATAAAAACTTATCACATTATGATAAAGCTACAATTCCAAACGCGAAAGATTTTCGGTTTGGAATTGTTGTTTCAAAATGGAATGATACTATAACTGAAGGGTTATTTCAAGGAGCATATAAAACGCTTATTGATTGTGGTTTAAGCGACGGAAATATTATTCGTTGGAACATTCCTGGAAGTTTCGAACTCATTTACGCTTGCAAAAAAATGCAAGAACAAAACGTAGATGCTGTTATTGCCATTGGTAGTGTTATACAAGGAGAAACTAAACATTTCGATTTTGTATGCAATGCAGTATCTCAAGGTATTAAAGACCTCAATGTATTACATAGCACTCCTGTTATTTTTTGTGTGTTAACCGATAATACCTTGCAACAAGCTATTGATCGTTCTGGTGGAAAACATGGCAATAAAGGTACTGAAGCTGCTATTGCTGCAATTGAAATGGCTTTTCTAAATCAGTAATCAGTCTTCAGTCTTCAGTCTTCAGAAAATAATTTATTAAGTTTAAGAATTAGAATTTGGAATTTGTGATTTCTCTGCAAGAATTTTGTTAACAATTTTTGGCAATTGCAAAGCATTAGTTTATTGTATTTTGAGTATTTTTGATTTACAGTAATTCGTATACCTTGTTAAAACAACACAAGAATAAGACATTTAATTATAAATCCAGATTCTCTAAAGAAAATGAAACAAACGCAAAATTAGAGAGTGTTTTTAAGGATGATGATTTTGTGTCTAAATGGAAAAGAACTCAAAAAGCAAACACAAATAGAAGAGGAATAGTAAAAGGAATTTCTATGCGTATGCTAATTATTATCTTGATATTATTATTGATTGGTATGTATGTATTTAATTTTTGAATTTAAATAATTCTAAGAAAAGAGAAATGGGCTTTATCAAATTACGTAAAAATAAAAAATTTAGTTACACACCTCGCCTCTATAATGATAAGGGTAAAGGAAACCCATTTGAAATTAAACACAAATTTGATGATTATCGTAAAACAATAGGTAATAATTCTGGATTAAAAACTAAAATTAATAATGCTTTAAACGACCTTAAAGAATTACCAGACAGTAAAGTTAACAGAAGAATATTAATCATCATTACCATATTGCTTTTAATTTTTCTATATATCATAGATTTCGATCTTTCTATTTTCTTTTCAAATAAATAAATGGCAGATATCATACAATTATTACCAGATCATGTGGCTAACCAAATTGCTGCTGGAGAAGTTGTACAGAGACCAGCTTCCGTAGTTAAGGAGTTGTTAGAAAATGCTATTGATGCTAAAGCTAAAACTATAAAACTTATTGTTAAAGACGCTGGAAAAGCATTAATTCAAGTGATAGATGATGGCAATGGCATGAGTGTTACAGATGCAAGATTAAGTTTTGAACGTCATGCTACTTCAAAAATTCGTACTGCCGAAGATTTATTTAATTTACAAACTAAAGGGTTTCGCGGTGAAGCTTTAGCAAGTATTGCTGCGATTTCTCATGTAGATTTAAAAACCAAACAAAAACAAGACGATATTGGCATTCAAATTAAAATTGAAGGTAGCGAAGTTGTATCTCAAGAAGTTATAGTAACTCCCAAAGGCACTTCGGTAGCTGTAAAAAACTTGTTTTTTAACATTCCTGCACGACGTAATTTTTTAAAATCCAATCCCGTTGAAACAAGACATATTATAGACGAATTTCATCGTATCGTTTTAGCACATCCTAATATTAATTTTACGATGTACCATAACGGAAGTGAGCTATTTAATTTGTTTGAAAGTAATCGCAGACAACGTATTGTAAGTGTTTTTGGTGGAAAAACTAACGAAAAACTGGTTCCTGTTGAAGAAAACACAGAAGTATTAAAAATATCTGGTTTTGTTGGTAAGCCAGAATTTGCTAAAAAAACACGTGGTGAGCAATTCTTTTTTGTCAATCATCGTTTTATAAAAAGTGCTTATTTAAATCACGCAATAAACGCTGCTTTTGAAGGCCTTTTAAGAGAAGGTACACATGCAAGTTACTTTTTGTATTTGGAAATTGATACAAAAACGATAGATATTAACATTCATCCTACAAAGACCGAAATAAAATTTGAAGACGAGCATACACTTTATGCTCTTTTACGCTCAGCAGTAAAACATAGTCTTGGGCAGTTTAATATTGCACCAGTTTTAGATTTTAATCATAATAATAATAATATGGATACGCCTTACGATTATAAAAATAAGGTGGCTACTAATCCAAATGTAGAAATCGATAGAGAATTTAATCCCTTTATGGATGAAAAAGCTACAAGAAGTCTTTCTGCATATCATAAAAAAGAAGTTGTTGCTAATTGGGAAAGTTTATATGTTGGTTTAGAATCTAAAAGTAATTTTTCGCAACAAGATTTTTCAGAAGTACAATTTGAAAGCGAAGAAGTTACAGGGTTGATATTTGATGATAACAATTCTGAAAGGACACAAAAAACGTTTCAGTTGCACAAAAAATATATTGTAAATACTATTAAATCTGGTATGTTGGTTATTAATCAAAATAGAGCACACCAACGTATATTATACGAAGATTTCTTACAGCATATAACAGTTAAAGAAGCTATAAGCCAACAGTTATTGTTCCCTTTAAGTTTGGAGTTTTCAA
>CAYRVY010000343.1:0-3043 GCA_964427695.1 uncultured Flavobacteriaceae bacterium | reverse complement strand
AACTTTAAAATGATTTGAAAGATGATTTGTCCAGACGATGAATAATGCGGGTTATATACATATTCCATTAATTATAACTTTATCAATATGATTAACTCCAAATGCATAAGGCAAATAATTATAACTAGGCACTTTTTTGGTAATAATAAGGTTTGCTTTTTTTTCTTTTGTAATGCTTCCATACATATCACTAATTCCCATAGCATAAGCACCATTAATGGTTGCTGCATTTATAGACTCTTCAGGTGTCATTTTCATTTTTATACACGCTGTACTCACTACAAAATTCATATTACCACTTGGAGAAGAACCAGGATTATAATCGGTTGCAAGAGCTAATGGCAATCCTGTATCTATAAGTTGTCGCGCAGGAGTATAAGGGATACTTAAAAAATATGAGCAGGAGGGAAGTGCAACAGGCATGGTATTAGTTCCTTTTAAAACTTCTATATCTTCTGTATTAAGTTCCTCAAGATGATCTACAGAAAGCGCATTGTGCTTTACACCAAGAGCAACACCACCAAAAGCATTAAATTGATTGACATGAATTTTTGGGATTAAACCATATTTTTTCCCAGCTGAAAGAATTTTATCGGTATCATCTAATGAAAAATAACCTTTCTCACAAAAAACATCAATATAATTGGCTAGTTTTTCATCTGCTATTTTAGGAAGCATCTCGCCAATAATAAGATTGAGAAAACCTTCCTTATTATCTTTATATACTCTTGGCAAAGCATGAGCACCTAGAAACGTAGATCTTACCTTAATAGGGAAATCTTGTTTAATGCGTTTAATAACACGTAACATTTTTAGTTCTGCTTCTACAGTTAAACCGTAACCAGATTTAATTTCGATAGCTCCTGTACCTAATTGCATGACTTCTTTAACACGCTTTATAGATTGTTTATAAAGGTCATCTTCGCTGGTGTTTTGAAGCGTTTTAGCCGAATTTAAAATTCCACCACCACGACTGGCAATGTCCTCATAACTTAATCCGTTTATGCGATCAACAAATTCTTGTTCACGGTTTCCAGCATATACGATATGAGTATGAGAATCGTACCATGTTGGTAATACTAATTTACCAGTTGCATCAATTGTTTGTTCAGCAGTAATATTTTTGCAATCATTCATGCTTCCAAAATCAGTAATAACATCGTCTTTAATTAAAACATAGGCATTTTTTATTGTTGGAAGATACTTCATGTCTTTTCCAGAAACTTTAGAAACAGCAATATCTCTTATTTGTAATAATTCTTTTATGTTAGTAATTAAAATTGACATGAGAGTAAATTAAAATATTGAAATATATAATAAGGATAAAAATATAAAATTATAGTTTTAATTTTTCCAATATTTAGTTTATATTTTAAAATATTAATAGTTTAGAATAATCAAGAGGACTTCACTAATAATTAATAGCTAACTAACAACAAAAAAGCAGATGCAAAACATCTGTTTTTTTAATATAACTAAAGTGAGACTTTTAGATCAAAATTTATTTTAAGTTACCAATCATATTTTCAGGTTTTACCCATTCATCATATTCTTTATCAGTAACATAACCTAAATTAATGGCTTCTTCTTTTAATGTGGTCCCATTTTTATGTGCTGCATTAGCAATCTCAGCTGCTTTATAATAGCCAATTTTTGTATTTAAAGCAGTAACGAGCATTAAGGAGTTGTTTAATAGTTGTTTTATTACGTCGTGGTTTGGTTCTATACCAACTGCACAATGTACATCAAAACTCATACAAGCATCACCAAGTAGTTGAGCAGATTGTATTAAATTGGCAGCCATCATAGGTTTAAATACATTTAACTCGTAATGTCCTTGCATGCCTCCAATAGTTACAGCAACATCGTTACCCATAACTTGCGCACATACCATTGTAAGCGCTTCACATTGTGTTGGATTTACTTTTCCAGGCATAATAGAACTTCCAGGTTCGTTGGCAGGAATATTAATTTCTCCAATACCACTACGTGGTCCAGAAGCCATCATTCGTATATCGTTAGCGATTTTATTTAAGGAAACTGCTAATTGTTTTAAAGCTCCATGCGTTTCTACAAAAGCATCATGAGCTGCCAGAGCTTCAAATTTGTTATGTGCCGAAACAAATGGCAATCCAGTAAATTCAGCAATAAATTCAGCAACACGCTTTGCATAACCTTTTGGAGTATTAAGTCCTGTTCCAACTGCAGTGCCACCAAGCGCTAATTCGCTTAAATGTGGTAAGGTGTTTTCTAAAGCTTTTAAGCCATGATCTAATTGCGAAACATAACCAGAAAATTCCTGACCAAGTGTTAATGGTGTTGCATCCATTAAATGTGTACGACCAATTTTAACAACTTCTCTAAAGTCTTCAGATTTTTGTTTTAAGGTATCTTTTAATTGTGCTACTCTAGGAATAGTAACTTCAACAATTTTTTTATAAGCTGCAATATGCATTCCTGTTGGAAACGTATCGTTAGACGATTGAGATTTATTAACGTCATCGTTTGGTTGAATTGTTTTTTCACCTTCACCAATAACATTACCAGCGAGTTGATGTGCTCTGTTTGCGATAACCTCATTAACATTCATATTGCTTTGTGTACCAGAACCAGTTTGCCAAATCACCAACGGAAATTGCTCATCATGTCTACCAGCTAAAATCTCATCACAAACTTCTGCAATCATATTACGTTTCTCAATTGGTAAGACATTTAGTTCGCAGTTAGTATAAGCCGCCGCTTTTTTAAGATATGCAAAGCCATAAATAATTTCTAATGGCATAGAAGCGGAAGCTCCAATTTTAAAATTATTTCGTGAACGTTCTGTTTGAGCTCCCCAAAGTTTATCGGCAGGAACTTTAACGTCTCCCATGGTGTCTTTTTCTATTCTGTAACTCATTGCGGTAATGATTTATTTGAGTTACAAAGTTACGTGTTTTTAAGGGTTTTTAATTATGAAAAGGATTAGTTTTTTGCAAGAAAATGATGTTAATCAAGAGAATTCCTCGAAGCTCTGCTTCGGGGTTTAGAAATTAAGTGATTA
>CAYRVY010000342.1:0-3061 GCA_964427695.1 uncultured Flavobacteriaceae bacterium | reverse complement strand
TTAAACAAGGCTTATTTGCCTCAAGTGTTCATTGCTCATACTATAGTTGTATTCAAAAGATGCTCCATATTTTAAGAAGTGATTTTAAAAAAACAGAAGAGGAAATTGATTCAGAATCAAAGTTAGGCTCAAAAGATGAGAGTGGATTTCACAATTGGTTAATTAATTTATTTACAAGAGAATTTTTCACTAGAAACTTTGTAGAAGGAAGAGAATTTTCTAATTTTATTGGACAATTGAAAGGGTTCAGAATCAAATCCGACTATAAAAACGATAAAATAAATCCTACGATAGCTAAAAATTCATTAGATTTGGCGAATCAGATTAATGGCATTTTAACTGATAACTTTACAATATGAACTCAAAAAGCTTTATAATTAAAAGTATAAACGAAATTGTTTCTTCTTTTCCTTATTTAAATTTCAGGTATGAATTTGATTCTTTTTCAAAATCTCATTTTATTGAAGTTCGTCCTAATAGTTCTTATAAGAATGATTCTAGTTATATAGAAATTGAAAAAGAAATAACCTTAAGATTTTTTGATTTATTTCCTTATGAAAGTTTGACTTTTTTAAGTGATGAGTCTTATTATAAAATTGAAAAACCAATCTATGAAAAAGGATTCATTACTGACAATTTATCTTTATCATTAGATTACCATAGTTCAGGTTTTGAAATTTTTGAAAATTTCTATGCAACTTTTCCAAAATCTGTAGAATTGAAAATTGGTAACTTAAACCTATCACCTTTTATATTTAATACAAATGTCACTTCCAATAAAGACAAACCCTTTGATATTGATAATTTTAATGTCACAAATATTTCGGAAGAAAAAGAGTCAACTAACATTGGAGGTGAGTGGAACTTTGGATTAGCTGCTTAGGTTATGGGAGAAAATAAAAATTATAAATTATTAAATATTATTCTTATTAAAAGTACTTTTGATAGAGAAGCTAATATTCAATTTTCAAATCCAGATTTTAATAATGCCCTTAATATTAATGTAGAAGACTCAAAAAAAGAAAACAAACTATTTATTACTGTTACAGTTAGTTTAGATGCAACTTTAAAAGAAGAAAAACAATTTTCATTTTTAACTAGATATGTAGGTATTTTTGAGTTTGATGATAATTTAGAACTTTCTCTTGATCAATTTTCCAAAATTAATGGTCCTGCTATTATTTTTCCATTTATAAGAGAACATATCGCTAATTTATCCTTAAAGGCTGGTATTGATCCAATCCTGCTTCCTCCAATAAATTTTGTGCATTTAAGCACAGTTAATAAATAAGTTTAAAACTTAATAATTCAACAGCTCATCAATTTTAGCTTTCACTTTCTCTGTTGATGGAATCATCGTTTCTTCTAATGTAGAATTTAATGGTATTGCTGGCATATTCTCACTACCAATAGTCATTACTGGAGCATCTAGAAATGTAAAGCATTCTTCTTGTATTTTTCCTGCTAATGCCAAAGCAAAACTGTTATTTGAAGGTTCTTCGGTAACCACCAAACACTTTCCTGTTTTTTTAACAGATTTCATAATTGTTGCTTCATCTAAAGGATAAAGTGTTCTTAAATCAATGATTTCAACTTGGTCTCGTATTCCTTTTGTAGCATTAAATGCCCAATGTACTCCCATTCCGTAAGTGATAATTGACATGGTTTCCCTATCATCTTGAGGCCATATTTCCTGCAACAACCAAGCTTTACCAAAAGGTAAAATATAATCTTCAGATGGTTCGATAGACGTTGCACCTTTTGTTCCAGGCACTTTACTCCAATACAAGCCTTTATGTTCTAAAATCACAACTGGATTTGGGTCGTAATAAGCAGCTTTCATCAAGCCTTTTAAATCGGCTCCATTACTTGGATAGGCAATTTTAATACCTCTAATATTTGTCAATACACTTTCTACAGAAGATGAATGGTAAGGTCCTCCACTTCCATAAGCACCAATTGGCACACGAAGAATCATACTTACTGGCCATTTTCCGCTTGAAAGGTAACAGCTTCTGCTTACCTCAGTAAATAATTGATTGAGTCCTGGCCAAATATAATCGGCAAACTGTACCTCAACAATAGGTTTTAATCCAACCGCGCTCATTCCAACTGTTGAGCCCACAATAAATGCTTCTTGTATTGGTGTATTGAATACTCTATCGTCTCCAAACTTTTGTGCTAAAGTTGCTGCTTCACGAAATACACCTCCAAGTCGTCCACCTACATCTTGTCCATAAAGCAAACATTCTTTATGCTTTTTCATAAGCTCTTCAACTGCATATAAGGCACAATCTACCATTAAAACTCTGTCGTTCCCTTCTGGCGAACGTTCTCCTACTTCTTCGGTTATTGGCGTTGGTACAAAATCGTGTGTAAATAAATCTTCAGGTTTTGGGTTTTCGGCTTGTACTGCTTTTTCAAAATGTTCATGCACTTGTGCTTCCGCAGAATTTTCAATGTCTTCAATTTCTTCGGAAGTAAATCCGTTATCCAATAACTGTTGTTTTAAAACCGGATAAGGATCACGAGAACGTGCTTCTTCTAAATCGTCACGATACCATTCCATCCGAACACCTGATGTATGATGATTTAATAAAGGTACTTTAGCATGTACTAAAAACGGACGTCGTTCGTTACGAATGGTTTCAATCACTTTTTTGATTGCATTATAACTTTCTATAAAGTTTGCTCCATCAATAGAAATAGCTTCTAGTCCTTTAAATCCTTGTGCATACTCAAAGGCATCTTGTGCTCTGGTTTCTTCTGCAGTTGCTGAAATATCCCAACCGTTATCTTGTACCAAATACAATATTGGAAGCTGTTTTAATGCTGCCATTTGAAAGGCTTCGGCTATTTCGCCTTCGGTTACTGAAGCGTCACCAAGTGAGCAAACTGTTATTGGGTTTAAAGTGTTTTCGACTGCGCTCGAACTGACATCTTCTGTCTCCTTGAGCGCAGTCGAAAGGTTGTTTAGTCCAATTTTTTCTTTGTATTGCATTCCCATAGCAACTCCTGTTGCTGGAATGGCTTGCATTCCTGTTGCTGAAGATTGATGTGG
>CAYRVY010000341.1:0-3067 GCA_964427695.1 uncultured Flavobacteriaceae bacterium | reverse complement strand
TGGACAACGTATATGTAGAAATTATATTTCAGGCACTTTTAAAAAGTGAATTATATAAAGACTATCTGTCTAATGGTTTGGCATCGTTTCAAGAAGACAAAGCGTTTGTAATAGATTCTTTTAAAACCATAATAGCTCCAAACGAAAAATTATACGATTATTTAGAAGATAAAAATATTACATGGTTAGATGATTTACCTGTCGTAAATACTACCATTGTAAAGATTTTAAGAAAGATGAAACAAAATGCAACAGAACGCCATTTTTTACCCCAACTATTTAAAGATAATGACGATAAAGGCTTTGCTATTGAGTTGTTAACAAAGACACTTTTAAATGCTAATACGTTTAGTGAAGAGATTGCAGTAAAAACCACAAACTGGGATAAAGATAGGATTGCTAAAATTGATTTTACGCTACTGCAGATGGCAATTTGCGAATTTCAAAAATTCCCTTCTATTCCTGTAAAAGTTACAATAAACGAATATCTTGAAATTGCTAAAGAGTACTCAACACCAAAAAGCAGCATATTTATTAACGGAATTTTAGATAAGTTGGTGAAAGAGTATGAAGCTAAAGGAAAGTTAAATAAAGCAGGTAGAGGGTTGTTGTAATAAAATTTTTATTATTTTTATGCCCAGAATATTAAAAATAACTAATATTAACCCAAATGTTTATCTAGAATAAACAATTAAAATTAAGAACATGAAAAAAATAATTTTAGGTTTTAGTGCCTTATGTATGGTAGCTTTTACGTCCTGTAAAGAAGACGCATCAAGTAAAATAAAAGCCGAGAATGTTACCCAAGCTGCAGAAAGAGATGCAGTATCTGAAGATTATCCAACTATCACATTCAATAAAACTGAACACGATTTTGGCGATATTGAAAATGGAACTCCTGTAGAAACTGTATTTTCGTATACTAATACAGGGAAAGTACCTTTGGTTATTACAGATATTAAAAGCACTTGTGGATGTACTGTGCCAAAAGATTGGAGTAGAGAACCTTTAGATCCTGGAGCTTCTTCAAGTTTTACTGTAAAATTTGATGGTAAGGGAACAAACAAAGTATCTAAAACGGTTACAGTAACTGCAAATACCGAAAAAGGTACTGAAACAGTTAAAATTACTGCTTTTATTAAACCAGATCCAAATGCTCCTGTAAGAGCAACTGGAGCTACTACTAAAACTAGTACAATGCCTGGACATGAAGGACATAACCACAATTAATTTTTAATATTATATGGAAGGATTTGGATCATTAATGCCCTTTATTTTAATGTTTGCGGTAGTCTATTTCTTTATGATTAGACCACAAATGAAACGTGCAAAAAATGAAAAGAAATTCGCTGCAGAATTAAAACGAGGTGATAAAGTAATAACTAAAAGTGGAATGTATGGTAAGATTGTTGATTTAAATACTAAAGACAACAGTTGCGTTATCGAAACTTTAGCTGGAAAGATAAAGTTTGAACGTTCTGCCATTTCTATGGAAATGAGTATGAAACTCAATACTCCTCCATCAGTAAAAAAATAAGATTTTTAAAAAGCAGCTCACGAGCTGCTTTTTTTACTCATTAAGATGTCTCATCGAGCGCAGTCGAGATGTTTTTTTATGTAAAAATTTAATAGTTCTCGATTGCTTCCGATATGTATAGGAACGAACAGACAAAAGTGCATTTAACAATTTTTGTATTTGTCGTGTAAACCTACGCCTTGCAAAATCATAGGTTTAATTTTTTCTAATCGACTTACTTTTGTGACTTCGCGTTTTGCTGTTGCGATGTACTCGCAATATTCTCTTTGTTTGTAAGGCGTTAAATTCTTAAAGGTTGAACTTAATTTAGCATTATTATCTAATACTTGTTTCAATTCTTCTGGAATAATAGTTTCTTTTTTAGTTCTATCTGCTTTTATTTCTTTACCTGATTTTTGATTGTCAATAGCTTCTATAATATAAGCAAGTACTACATTTTTATCAATACTTTCGATAGAAGTAAATCGCATTTGTCGTAAAGCTTTAGTTTTTCCTTCTTGAGCATTTACTAATAACTTCTTTTTGTCTTTTAGAAACACACCATTAAAAAACCAAAGACCAAAATGATGTTTAAAAGCAGCAAGACCAACAACATTTTTTCCATTTACAGTATAGACTGGAGCACTCCATTTTAGGGCTTCTTCTACTTCAGTAGATTTTATAATAGTTCTTAAAACAGTTAGAGCCTCAACCCATTTTTCATGACGTCCTATGTATTCTTCAACAGAGTTTACTTTTTTCATGAATAATTTTTTTTATTCATTCCCTCGACTTTGTAATCCGAAACTTTAGTGAAGGATTAAGGCGAGTATCTTTTAAATTGAACTTCAATATTATTAATCACCATTATCACCAAGTTCCAGCGTAATATAAATTCTCACCAGATTGATGCTCAAGATAATCAAATTTTAACTTTGTTATTTGGCGTATATGTAAATAATCGTGTGCTAACCAATTTGTTAAAAAATATTTAGCTGTGAGAGTTCCAAGTTTTGAGTGTTTAAATGAATTTTCCCAGTTTGGTGATTCAAGAGATTGCAACCATTTAATAGAAAGTTCTCTTTCTTCGATAAAATTTTTTAAAACCTGATTGTAATCTTGCTTAATATAGTTTCGTTCTGTAACCCAGTTTATGGGATTAAAAGGAGGAGGAACTTCATTAGGTTTTTCTAAAACCCATTTGGTTCTAAATCTAAAATCTTCGCGTTCTTCATCATATAAGTGACACACTATTTCTAACAGGCACCATTTTTTAGGTACTTGATTCCACAAGAACATATCTTTATTTATATCTTTTAAAAGATTATAAAAAACACTTTTGTTGAGTTGAAGTTGTTCGATTAGAAAATTCATAGTTATTTAGCTTTTTCTTGAGTTAACTCAGCAATCTTACATATCACTTCGGTTGCTTTAATCATACTTTCTACAGGTACATATTCATAACGTCCATGAAAATTATGTCCACCAGCAAAAACATTTGGACAAGGTAATCCTTTGTAACTTAATTGCGAGCCATCTGTACCTCCACGA
>CAYRVY010000340.1:0-3084 GCA_964427695.1 uncultured Flavobacteriaceae bacterium | reverse complement strand
ATGATGAAGGCATTAGAAAAGAAGGGGAATTTGGACCATATAAACAAAGCGAGCGTAAACATATATACAAACAATATGCTGAAAAGTTGATTGCTTCTGGTAATGCGTATTATGCCTTTGATACTTCCGAAAGATTAGATTTTCATCGGAAAGATCACGAAGCAAAGGGTAAAACCTTTATCTATAATTGGCATAATAGATTAAAACTTAAAAATTCTTTATCTCTTTCGGTTGAAGAAACTCAAGCTAAAATTGATGCTGGTGAGGATTATGTGATTAGATTCAAAATGCATGATGATAGTTTCACAGAAGGCACTCGTCAATTAATTTCTAGACCTGATTTAATTAGAGGACATGTTTCATTTAAAACAGAATTATTAGATGACAAGGTGTTGTTTAAAAGCGACGGTATGCCGACCTATCATTTAGCCAATATTGTAGACGACTATTTAATGGAAATCACTCATGTGATTCGTGGCGAAGAGTGGTTGCCTTCTATTCCTTTACATTTGGCTTTATATCAAGCATTTGGTTGGGAAGCTCCTGAATTTGCGCATTTACCTTTAATACTAAAACCAACTGGAAAAGGGAAATTAAGTAAGCGTGATGGCGATAAATTAGGCTTTCCTGTATTTCCGTTAGAGTGGAAAAATCCAAAAACTGGAGATGTTTCTAAAGGCTATAAAGAGGAAGGTTATTTTCCTGAAGCTGTCATAAATTTTTTAGCTTTTTTAGGATGGAACCCTGGAACAGAACAAGAAATATTTAGCCTTGAAGAGCTTATTGCCGATTTCGACTTAAAACGTGTACATAAAGCTGGAGCACGTTTTGATCCTGATAAAACCAAATGGTATAATCATTATTATTTGCAAGAACAGAATAATGATGATTTAGCAAAGCAATTTTTACCAATTATAAATAATCAACTAAGCGTCATTGCGAGTGAAACGAAGCAATCTATTTCAAACAATGAGATTACCACGTCGCAAACTCCTCGTAATGACATCGATATTGATTATATCACAAAGGTTATTGCTTTAATAAAAGAGCGCGCAACCTTTGTGAGTGAGTTTTGGGATTTAAGTCATTTCTTTTTTGAAGCTCCAAAAACTTATGACGAAAAAGCATCTGTAAAAGCGTTTAAAGGCAATACAAAAGAATTAATGGTAGAATTAGTTTCTGTTGTAAATTCTATTGAAGAGTTTTCTGTTGTAAATCTTCAAACAAAAATTAAAGCTTGGATAACTTCAAAAGAAATAGGTTTTGGCAAAATAATGATGCCTCTGCGTTTAGCTTTAGTGGGCGAATTAAAAGGCCCTGAAGTTTTTGACATAATGTTTATGATTGGTAAGGAAGAATCGATTAAGCGTATTGAAAATATATTACAAAGTTTATAAATGAATTGTGTTTAACTCAAGTTAATGGCAAATTAGATTAAGACCATGAGAATTCAAACAATTACAGGGCAAACGCATACTTTTATTTGAATTGATTTAGCGTGTTTTTTTGCCGCGAATACACTAATGAATTATTTAAAAAACAAAAATAAGATTTCACTAATTAAAAATCCAGAGGGTTTTTAGAAATTCGTGTTATTTTTTCAATATTTATCTATAATAATGAGAAAATTTGTGAATTAGTGACTTTTTTAATAAAGTATGAGTTTGCCCAGAAGCAATGCAAGATTCAATTAATAAGAAAATTACTCGTTAAATTTAAAATACTTACCTTTGCAATATGGAAAATGACTCAAAAAACAAACAAGAAGTAGAAATTAAAAATTTCACTACTGAATATAATGAGCTTATTAACTCTTCTGAAAAATCTGTTGTAATCAAAACACAATGGACGAAAGATGGTGACTTTTTTCAAAAGCTTTCAATGTATGATAGTTCCTATGTTCAAGTTGAAACTTTAGGAAGTACTACATTGATTAAAGCTTTGTAATATGCCGAATTGGAATGAAGTCATTCTTGAAATACAACAAGAACAAAAGAAAAACCCAAAATTAAATCCACTTGATACTGTAAGAAGAAAATACCTTAAAAAGGTTTCTGAAATTTCTGGACGTAATACTATTGCTTATTATTCAGGATGGCTTCAAAAACCTCAAGCAGCAGGAACAGCAGTTGGAGACAAAGACAAGTCTGGATTTATGCTTACAATTAATAAACTTGACAGAACTAAAGGATTAGATTTAATTCTTCATACTCCAGGAGGAGATATTGCTGCAACAGAATCTCTTGTTGATTATCTTTATTCAATGTATGGGAAGGACATCCGAGTAATTGTTCCTCAAATTTCTATGTCAGCAGGAACTATGATTGCACTTGCATCAAAAGAGATTGTAATGGGTAAACATTCTAATTTAGGGCCAATTGATCCTCAAATGGGTGGTTTAGCGTGTCAAGCAGTACTAAATGAATTTGAACAAGCAAAAGAAGACGTAAAACAAAATCCACATTCAGCCGCATTATGGCAGGTCATTATTAGTAAATATCACCCAACTTTTTAGGTGCTTGTAAGCAAGCAATTGAATGGTCTGAAAAGATGGTATTTGAATGGCTTAAAAATAATATGTGCGAAGGAGATGAAAATAGAGTAAAGAAAATTGTTAGTACTTTTTCAAATCATACTGAACAGAAATCTCACGCAAGACATATCTCAAAAAAAGAATGCAAAGAAATAGGATTGAATATTACTGACTTAGAGGATAATCAAGACTTTCAAGATGCTGTTTTAACTACTCATCACGCCTTTATGCACACCTTTTCAAGTACACTTTGTGTTAAAATAATTGAGAATCATAATGGTATTGCGTATATTGAACAAGCAGTCCAACAAGCAGTTAATAAATAAAAGCCACTAACAAAGTATAATAAATCATAGTTCAGTCACAAGCACAAAAAACTGCACGTGATATGCTAAACGTTATCAGAAACTAAACATCACAGCAAAAACTAACATAGATTGATTGCCTTTAAATGTGTCAGAGGTGCTGCCTGTATTTAAATTTTTATCATTAAGCTTATCAAGGATATTCAAAAAACCATATATATACTGTGCTTTAATTTTAAAAGCTCC
>CAYRVY010000339.1:0-3095 GCA_964427695.1 uncultured Flavobacteriaceae bacterium | reverse complement strand
TACAACTTGAATTATTAAGAAAAATATAAACCATTGCATTAATGTCATAATCGTAGTTTTTTTAGTTAGTAATAAAGTGGCTATAAATGTTACAAATTGAAAACATCTTAACCAATATTTAAGACATCGTTCATAGTAAAAACGCCTTTTTTATTCAAAAGCCATTCAGCAGCAATAACGGCTCCTAAAGCAAACCCATCTCTATTATGTGCGGTATGTAATATGTTTAAAGAATCTACTTCAGATTCGTAATTAACACTATGAGTTCCAGGAACGTTTTCGATACGTTTTGCTTCTATTGGAATTTCATTAGCTTCATTAGTTGCTCCTAATTTCCAATTCTTATAATTAGATTGTTCTATAATCCCTTTAGCTAAAGTTATTGCTGTTCCGCTTGGAGCATCTAACTTTTGAGTATGATGAATTTCTTCTATACACACATTATATTGAGATAGGTTATTCATCATTTTTGATAAATTTTTATTTAGTTCATAAAAGACATTAGCTCCTAAACTAAAATTTGAAGCATATATAAACGCACCATTTTTTTCCTTACACAAGTCAACAACAGTATCATAATCATCTAACCAACCTGTTGTTCCAGAAATAACAGGAATGTCGTGTTGCAAACATCTTGAAATATTTGAAACTGCTGCACTTGGCACACTAAAATTGATAGCAATATCAGCAAGAGAAATGTTATAAGATTTTGTTTTTTTATTTACTTTTAAAACAATATCGTGACCACGTTTTAGAGCAATATGCTCTATAGCTTTTCCCATTTTTCCGTAGCCAAGTAATGCAATATTCATTTCTAAAATTGAAAATTTAAAGTTAATCCTAAATTTGTAGTAGCATCTAATTCGTTGAAATTAAAGTGAGGTTTTAGCGCTAAATTCTCATCTATATTATATTGCAATAAATGCGCATCTACATTCGCATCAATAATATTTAAAACATATATGCCTATGGTTATTAATATAGAAACTTCTCTGTTTCGGCTTAAAGTACGTTGTGCTCTAATAAGCGCATCATTAGAAATGCTTGGAGTTGTTAAGGGATTATCATTGCCGTCTATTCCCCAAAATTCATCATCATTAAATCCAGCCAAACGTCTTTTAAAAGCGTCTCGAAAACGGTTATATTCTTTATCGTTATTTAAATAAAAATAAATTCCAGTACCAAGCGCAGCATAAACTATAGGAATTTTCCAGTATTTTTTATTATATGCCTGTCCTAATCCAGGTAGAATTGCCGAATAAAATGCTGCTTTGGCAGGAGATAAAGGGTTTATAGGTGGTCTAGATGTATAATCTAAAACAACACTATTTTCTCCCAATTCATCTTCAATATTTTTTTCTTGAGAATTTATTAAAATAGGAGAAATCAATAATACCAATATTAAGAAAAACTTATTTTGCACGCTGAACCATTTTTTTTATTCTGTTAAAATCTTCTTCTGAATGAAACGGAATTGTAATTTTACCACTACCATTCTTCGAAACTTTAACGTTGATTTTATGCCCAAAGTATTCAGAAATTTCTTGGACTCCTTTTTTAATGTATTTAGGAAGTTCTTCTTTTTTAGGAGTAGAAACAACTTTAAGGTCTTTAAAATTTCTAACAATTAGTTCAGTTTGCCGAACCGATAATTTTTGAGAAAGTATTTTTTCGTAAATCTCTAATTGTTTGTTTTGATCTTCAATATTAATAATAGCTCGACCATGACCCATTGATATAAAACCATCACGCATTCCGGTTTGAATTATTGGATCGAGTTTTAACAACCTTAAATAATTAGAAATTGTAGAACGTTTTTTGCCAACCCGAACACTCATCTGTTCTTGAGTGAGATTAATGTCGTCTATTAAACGCTTGTATGATAAGGCAATTTCTATAGCATCTAAATCTTGCCGTTGTATATTTTCGACCAATGCCATTTCTAACATTTCTTGGTCGTTTGCAATTCGTATATATGAAGGAATTGTTTTTAAATCAATAAACTTTGAGGCTCTTAAACGACGCTCACCAGAGACTAATTGGTATTTATTAAATCCGATTTTTCTAACTGTGATAGGCTGAATAACCCCAAGCTCTTTTATAGACGATGCTAATTCTCGTAAGGATTCTTCATTAAAATTAGTTCGAGGCTGAAAAGGGTTGATTTCGATTGAATCAATATCCAATTCAATGATGTTACCAACAACTTTGTCGGCATTTTTATCTTGAATCGATTTAATATCGTTTGAAGGATCTTGTAAAAGTGCCGATAAACCTCTACCCAAAGCTTGCTTTTTGGTTGCCCTAGCCATTAATCTCTATTTTTATTGATAATTTCTTTAGCCAAACTTAAGTAATTCGCAGCACCTTTGCTACTTACATCGTAGTTTATTATACTCTCACCAAAACTAGGCGCTTCACCTAAACGTACATTGCGTTGTATAATGGTTTTAAATACCATATCGTTAAAATGCTGTTGTACTTCTTCAACTACTTGATTAGATAATCGTAAGCGAGAATCGTACATTGTAAGCAGTAAGCCTTCAATATCGAGTTCTGGATTATGTATTTTTTGAACGCTTTTAATTGTGTTTAAAAGTTTGCCTAAACCTTCTAAAGCAAAATATTCACATTGAATCGGAATTACAACAGTGTCAGCTGCTGTTAATGCATTAAGTGTAATCAAACCAAGAGAAGGCGCACAATCTATTAAAATATAATCGTAAGCCGATTTTAAGTGCGTAATTGCTTTTTTAAGCATATATTCACGATCATCTTTATCTACCAATTCAATTTCAATAGCTACCAGATCTATATGCGCAGGAATAATATCTACATTTGGCGAACTGGTTTTAATAATGCATTCTTCGGCAGATGCAGCGTGTTCTAAAAGTTGATAAGAACCAATCTCGATACTATCTACATCAACACCAAGTCCAGATGTTGCATTGGCTTGTGGATCGGCGTCTATTAATAGCACTTTTTTTTCGAGTACTCCAAGTGAGGCAGCAAGGTTTACTGAAGTTGTAGTTTTCCCAACACCTCCTTTTTGGTTGGCAATAGCAATGATTTTACCCATTAAATGATTTGGTTTT
>CAYRVY010000338.1:0-3096 GCA_964427695.1 uncultured Flavobacteriaceae bacterium | reverse complement strand
CGTTTAAAGCTGTAGTTTTCTTTTCCTTGTACATTTTTGGTATTTGGTTTTATTCCCACAAACTAAAAAAATTACCAATAGTTGGAAATTTAACTTCTTCTATTTTAACCATTACGCCATTTTTTGCAGTTTTTATTTATTATAAAAATTTTGAAACTGTTATTTTCGTGCATGCTATGTTTTTGTTTTTGATTATTGCTATGCGAGAACTCACCAAAGACCTTGAAAACATTAAAGGTGATTTAGCACTTAATTATAAAACAATACCAATAGTATATGGAGAGAAAACGTCTAAAACAATGCTAACTATTTTGGCAATATTTACTTTAATTCCTGCATATTTGCTCATTTTTAACTTTCATATTGGAAAAATGAATTACTTTTTTTATTTAAGCGTCATTTTACTCTTTATATTCCTTCTATTACTTTGGAAATCTAAAACGAAAACACATTATTTAATACTACATAATATTCTTAAATTTATTATTGTAGCTGGTGTTTTTAGTATTTTGTTGATTGATGTAGATTTGGTTTTAAAACGAATTTTATAATGGATAACACACTTAAAATTGCTTTGGCACAGATTGCTCCAGTTTGGTTGGACAAAAAAGCAACACTTCAAAAAGTAGAAGATTCAATTGTTGAAGCATCTAAACAAAATTGCGAGCTTATTGTTTTTGGAGAAGGTTTAGTTCCTGGTTATCCGTTTTGGTTAGCTTTAACTGGTGGAGCAGAATGGGATACTAAAGTGAATAAAGAACTTCACGCACACTATGTTAGAAATGCAATTCAAATTGAAGAGGGAGATTTAGACAAAATCTGTAAACTTTCAAAAGAAAATAATATTGCCACTTATCTCGGAATTATTGAACGTGCTAAAAATCGTGGAGGTCATAGTTTGTATGCATCTTTAGTGTATATAAATCAGGAAGGTGTCGTGAAATCAGTTCATAGAAAATTACAACCAACCTACGATGAACGATTAACATGGTCTCCTGGAGATGGTCACGGATTGCAAGTACATTCTTTAAAGGAATTTACAGTAGGTGGATTAAATTGCTGGGAAAACTGGATGCCATTGCCACGAACAGCTCTATATGGTTTAGGCGAAAACCTTCACATTGCAGTTTGGCCAGGAAGTGACCATAACACAAAAGATATCACAAGATTTATAGCTCGTGAGTCTCGTTCGTTTGTGGTTTCTGTGTCTTCGCTTATGAATAAAAAAGATTTCCCAAAAGACACACCACATTTAGATAAGATATTAAAAAAAGCTCCAGATGTTTTAGCAAATGGAGGCAGTTGTATAGCTGGACCTGATGGTAAATGGATTATAGAACCTGTCATAAATAAAGAAGGTTTAATTATTGAAACTATAGATTTTAATCGAGTGTTGGAAGAACGCCAAAACTTCGATCCAGTGGGACATTATTCGCGTCCAGATGTTACGAAGCTGATAGTAAATAGGGAGCGTCAATCTATAGTAGAATTCGAGGAATTCAATAATTTCAAATAACAAATTCCAAAATCCAATACTGGAATTTATAATTTAACATTTGGTGTTTGAAAGCCAAAGGCTTTACTTATCTTTGCATCTTTATTCATCGAAGCTCATGTACAATGAAGCTTAAAAAGTGAAGTTGGATTAGCGTAGATGTAAAAAGTTATTAATTAACAGATTCCCTCCCGATAGTTATCGGGATTCAAAGGAAATGAATATGGCTAAAAGAGAGCATAAAAGCAAAGGAAAAACTTTAGGACGTGGTAAAAGCAGCTACAAAAAAAAATATGTGAAAGGTACCGATAGCTATCGGGATACTCCTTTTAAAAAGAAAGCACAACCCAAACCAAAGTCAAATCCTGACGAAATACGTTTAAATAAATATATTGCTAATTCTGGGATTTGCTCACGTCGTGAAGCAGATATGCATATTTCTATTGGTGCTGTAACAGTTAATGGAAAAATAATTACCGAAATGGGTTACAAAGTAAAGCTTGAAGACGATGTGCGTTTTGATGGCTCTCGTATTAACCCAGAAAAGAAAGCCTATGTTTTGCTTAATAAACCGAAAGGTTTTGCTACTACAACAAGCGAAGGAAAAGGGCGAACAGTTATGGATTTGGTAGCAAATGCAACCTCCTCAAGAATAAAACCAATTGGTCGTCTCGGAAGAAACTCAACAGGATTATTATTGTTTACAAATGATGAAACCATTGTAAAAAAGTTTACCAATTCTAAAAATGGTGTAGCGCGTTTGTTTCATATTGAGTTAGATAAAAATCTAAAATATGAAGACCTTAAAAAAATTCAAGAGGGCTTTAAAATTGAAGGCAAAGAAGTTTCGGTTGAAGAAATTAGTTATATAGAAAACTCACCAAAAAGAGAAATTGGTTTGAAAATTAAAAACACAGGGAATTCGATTATTCGCACAATTTTCGGACATTTAAATTATGACATTATTCGTTTAGATTGTGTCGTGATTGCAGAGCTTACCAAAAAAGATATTCCGCGTGGACATTGGAAACTTTTAACTGAATTGGAGATTAGTAATTTGAAGATGCTGTGATAAAGTTTGCAGTTTACAGTGGCAGTAAACAGTAATTTTTTTGAATCCTTTTTTGTTTTATTGGAGCCTACTTGTCTGTCATGTTGAGCGCAGTCGAAACGTCTTTTTTAATAAATACTTCCCAAATAAAAACACTATAAACCACCAAATACTCAAAACCTATAATCCATAGGTTTTCTGAGTTATCGTTATTTGCATAAGCCAAGTAACTAATAATGATTATAAAACTCCATACCAAAGGGAATTTATATTTTGTAAATACTGATAAAATTAAAAGTGTAGCAATATACCATGGATGTACAGTTGTTGATGTAAAGTAGTAA
This sequence comes from uncultured Flavobacteriaceae bacterium, assembly GCA_964427695.1. GTDB lineage: Bacteria > Bacteroidota > Bacteroidia > Flavobacteriales > Flavobacteriaceae > PRS1. Next base: position 206 of record CAYRVY010000338.1, on the reverse strand, counting down.
AACGATAAAACCAAAAGCATTGCAGTAATCAATTCAATCATTGTTTTATTTTTTCTAAAAAACGTTACGATAAGTACAAAAAGCATCACAACAATTGGAATAATTTTTCCAATAATAGCGATTTCATTCCAGCCTCTAAACAAATAACCAATTTCTCGAGCTATGTAATATAAACTGGCATTAAACTCAAAATTTTGAAACCAAAG
>CAYRVY010000337.1:0-3100 GCA_964427695.1 uncultured Flavobacteriaceae bacterium | reverse complement strand
TAGGATGAGGCATATCTAGTTTTTGAGTAAATCGTTTAAAGACTTCTCCTCCTGCAGTGTATGTTAAAAACTCCAGCTCGTCCAGATATTCTTTAGATTTTTCTTCATTTTGATCTCTAGTAATAACACCTATTAAAACTGTTTTCTCTAAAGCTATGTCCTTCTTTTCTATCATAGTTTAATATAAGTTGCAAATGTACGAATTGAATACTCTTGATTTTAGTAATTTAGTCGCATAAATTTACAAAAATGGCTTTCCCTTATATTTAAAAAAGAAAAACACTCTCATTATTTTAAAATAGCGTTTTACAATCTCGAAAACTTATTTGATAGGTTTGATAATAAATATACACATGTTGAAGAGTTCTTAAAAAATTTAAAGGAAAATATAAATAAGGATCTAGTGATTATTTTTCTTGTATATTAATTTAAAGAAAGCTACGCAATAAAATTATTGCAAGAGCAGTACTGGCAAATGGAAGCGACCAAAGTAAGATAATATTTTGATCTGGTGTTTTTTTCTTGCTCATTTTAGCTTTTAAAATCATTCGATTTCTGCCATTATAAGACATCCAGTTTTTAAAGTATATAAAAATTGAAGATATTACAAATAGTGTCCAGGCATTTCCAGAAGTTAGGGTCTCTACATGCATTTGATTAAAAAAGGCTGCAAAGAAACTGCCAAATAATAAAACCAGACTTATTTGAAGTAACGATATATAAAATACAGCTATTGCACTTGCCTTTTTTTTATAAGTCGTTTTATAGAAAGTGTAAACTGAAAAAAATAATTGATTGAATATTGTCATGTTTTTAAGTTATCCTTTTAAAAAATAAAACCTGCTAAAAATTTAGCAGGCTTATAAGTTCTTATTTAGTATAAAACAGCTACTTTTTTACATTCCAGTAACTTTTATATCATCGATATGATATCTGGTTTCAGCTCCATCAGCAGCACCAAGATACTTAAATGCTACATATACATCACCATTTAAACATGAAATATTAATAGTTCTCACTACAAAACTACCAAATCCACCTCCACCAATAGGAATATCGGCATCTAATAAAATCCATTCTGTTGTTGTAGGATCTCCTGTGAAACTCTCGGTAATAAAAGCGGATAATATTTGTCCTGTTTCAAAGTTAGCCGAAACGTTAAAACTTAATTCTTCTTCAGTAGTGCTATCTAAATTAATTGCTGGTGTAACTAACCATGCTTCTAATGGGTTTTCTCCAGTACCAAAAGCAGAGATTTTCATATAAGTGTCCCCACTAAACGAGCTATCTTCATATCGCTCACTTCCACCTGAAACATTCACGTTTGTCCAACCCATTCCGTCTAATTGACTTTCATTGGTTATAGATTGAAAATCTTCTTCAAAAATTGTAACTGTTGAAGATGTTGAGCCAGTACATTCTAAAATTACTGGGTCACAACGCTCTGTATTATCAAAAACTATATCAGCAGTACTATTAATAACAAGAACATTTAAATCATCTCCAAAATCTCTAGTAAATATAGCTTTAATAGTGCCTTTATTTTGTGGGACTTGCACAGATTTAAAATCTGCAAATGTACTCGTTTGTAAAGCTATAGTTGCATTAGCATCACAACTCTCTAAGGTTCTAAAACCATCAAATTGGTCGGAAGCTTCTCCTGCATAGGTTAGTGCAATATTATTTCTGTGAATTTGCATATTATCTAACTGAATAAATGTGTTTTCATCAGCTTCAGTTAAATCTGCTATTGTAGTTACCTTAGGTAAAATTGTAGCAACTTCAGCACTTCTAAAAATAAAGTTTAAATATTCGAAATCTTGTAGTTGTTCTAAACTATTTCCATTTGCTTTTCCTAAAGTGTAAACTCCGTTCTCTTCTCCAATAGCTAAACCATTAAGTTTAATATATACCTTTCTACCAAACTCGTAAGTATCAGATAGGCTTCTCACATTTATTTCCACTTTTAATCCGCGTCTTTGGTCAGATCCAGGATCGTTTCCATCAAGTGAATTTTGCACAATAATTTCTTCAAAAAAGTTTCCTGATTTATCACTGGATACAACATAGCCTTCAATATAGAGAGCTACATCATTTTCATCAAAAACACCTACTTCTTCTCCATCTGCAACTGCAACTAAATACCTAGATACAACTGCGCTAAAAGTAGTTAGTTGCCCTAAAGCAGTAATGTCTGGTTCTACTATAGAAATATTAGGTATTCCAAAATCATCGTCTTCTACACAAGAGGTAATAAATAAAGTAAGTGTAAGAACACTTAAAAAAGTTAAAATTTTATTTGTTTTCATAATAATATTTTTTTTATAATTGTGCTTTAATTAAAATCTAAAATTAACATTTACAAAATAGTTAGTACCTCGACCATACCAATATTTAGCTCCAAAAACAGGTGTGTTTAAGGCTTTATCGTCTCGTAATTCTCTATAGTTTGCATTTCGTCCTTGTTCGTATCCTCCTGTTCTATATTCTGTATTAAATACATTTCCTATACTTGCAAAGAATCCAATAAAATACTCTCCAACTTTCCAGGATTTCCCTCCAATAAGATTAACTACCATGTAGCTGTCAAATTTTTCCTGTCTTAACAATTCTCGGGCTAAATCTTCATCATAATCATTAAATGGCAAACCATCTAATGGGTCTTTATAAAAATTAGAACTTCTAACTAAAGGGCTAACATCAACATAAGTATCATCAAAAAAGTTGGCTGTAGCACCAAACCACCAAAAGTCAGGATCGCGATATTCAAACCCAACCGAATATGCTTTTTGTGGTCCTCCTGCAAGTTTGTAATTTTTAAGGGTTGATTCTCCAAACGAAACTGTTTGAGCATCTGCTGAAACATATAGGTTTGGATTATTATCGTAAGTATATTGCCCAAAAGAACCTGCTACTTTTAATTTAATCGTTGGTGTTACTTGAGCTTCAATTCCTAATTCTACTCCAATGTGTTTTTTATCAATGCCTTGTAACACTTCAGAAATGAACTCGTTAGACTGTGCTAAATCATTTTCATCAAAAAATCCACCAACGCCATCAGCATAGAAAAAAGATATTTCGTTAGCATCTTTTATAGTAG
>CAYRVY010000336.1:0-3112 GCA_964427695.1 uncultured Flavobacteriaceae bacterium | reverse complement strand
ATGGGTATTGATGAAAAAAAGATTGTAAAAATTAATACGGATGAAAAAGAAATCAATAAACTATTAATTGATTTAGGATTTAATGAAAATTTTCTGTTTCTAGAAAATTAAATTTTAATAAAACATTACAATTATATTTAAAGATAGAAATAACCTTAACATCTTTTGTGGTGTAAAAAATAATAATAATTAGTTCAATTTATGTTAAAAAAACTCATAATACTAGGAGGAAATCCTGAAACTGCTATTTTGGTAAATACAGCAATATCAATGGGCATATATACAATTGTTGTAGATCCAAATCCCAACGCTCCTGCAAAAAAAAATGCATCTGAAAGCTATGATATAGATGTTTTTGATATTGACAAAATAGTTCATTTAGCAAAAAAAAATAAAGTTGATGCCGTATTAGTAGGCGTAGCAGATATTTTAGTAAAACCATATAGACTAATTTGTGAAAAACTTAATATACATTGTTATGCATCAGAGGAAGCTGTTGAAGCTTTTTGTAGTAAAGATGGCTTCAAGAGATATTGTATAAAGTATAATATTCAAGATATTCCGGGAACATATATAAATGATTTATCTAAGATCGATAATTCAAAGGACATTAGATATCCCGTTATGATTAAGCCAGTTGATAGCGGTGGTGGAGTTGGAATGAAGATTTGTAGATATCAAAATGATTATAAGGACTTCGTTAAAAATGCTTTAAAATTTTCAAAAAAAGGTGTTGTTTTAGTCGAAAGATATATGGATTGCGATGATATGGCTGCCTATTACACCTTTAGAAATGGTATTCCTTATCTTTCAGCAATTTACGACAGATTAACAACTAAAAAACAAGGAGATACAAGTCCTGTATGTATCGGAGCAATATTTCCTTCTAAATATACAGATTTGTTTGTCAAGAATGTTCATCCTAAGTTATGTGAATTCTTCAAAGAATTAAATATTCAAAACGGCATTCTTAATATTCAGTTTTTTGTTGAAGACAATGTATTCTATGCTTATGATCCAGGATTTAGATTACAAGGGGAAGCACCTCATATTCCTATTGCCCATATCAATAAGTTTGATCATAAGGAAATGCTTGTAAATTATGCATTTACTGGTGTTTTTGGAGAAGAAGATTTTTCAATGAAAAATGATTACATGTTCAAAGGAAAAATTGCATGTACAATTTGGGTTCTTTTAACAGAGGGAAAGATTAATTTAATTGAAGGGTTAGATCAAATAAAATCTGATAAAAATGTTGTTTTTGTTTTAGATAGACTTAAAACTGGCGATGTTGTTCATTCTGAAATGTTAGGAACTGAAAAACAAGTTTTCGCTAGAATTTATGTTGTAGCAGAATCAATAAATGAAATTAACAATAAATTAAATAAATTCAAAGATTTATTAAAAATCCTTGATATTGAAGGAGATAATATGATATTAGATTGGCTGGAGCCTTTTAATTCAAAAAATTATATATTTACCGAAGAAAAAAGATGAATTTAGATAATAAAATAAATTTTTCTAGCAAGGTAGCAGTTGTAACTGGAGGCTCTAGAAACATAGGTTATGCAATTGCAAATAAATTTTATAAGTCAGGCATGAAGGTGGCGATTCTGAGTGTTACCGAGAATAGTGCAAAAAAAGCTGCAGAAAGTATAGACAAGTCTGGTACTAATGTTCTTGGATTCAAATGTGATGTTACTAATGAAGCATCAGTTGAAGATGCGTTAAAAAAAACCAACTCATTTTTTGGTGGAATAGATATTCTTGTAAATAGTGCAGGTATATTAGACTTGGCTAGTATTGAAGAAATGACCATCGATCATTGGGATAAAGTTTTAGCAATTAATCTCAGAGGGACATTTACAACTGTTCAAAAAGCAATAAAATATCTGGAAAAAAGTCAATCCCCAAGAATTATCAATATTTCTTCGAATTCAGGTCGTATGGGAGGTTTTGAAAATGGAATGGCATATAGCGCTTCAAAAGGAGGAATAATTGCATTAACATATGGTTTAGCTAGAAGACTTGCTAAAAAAAAAATTACAGTTAATTGTATTGCGCCAGGAACTATTGAATCAGACATGTCAGCAGAAAGAAGCAAAGAAACATTGAATAAATTAATTAAGAGATTTCCTATTGGAAGATTTGGAACACCTGAAGAAGTTGCAGCTGCAGCCTGCTATTTTGCCAGTGACGAAGCTGGTTTTACTACAGGTTCTGTTTTAGATGTCAATGGTGGGTTGTATATGGGATAAAATAATTTATATGATACCAAACATTTTAGATAAGTTTAATTTAGCTGGAAAAAAAGCAATTGTTGTTGGTGGAGCAGGTGATCTTGGAAAAGCTATGGTCGAGGCAATATCACAAGCAGGAGCTCAAACTGTCGTAATTGACTTCGATGAAAGGGTTTTTGATATTTGTAAGAGTTTTAAAAACAATGGTCTTAATGTAAGTTCAATAAAAGCTGATGTCAGCAAGATTTCAGAAATTAAAGATTCCTATAAAACCGCTCTGAAAATATTGGGTGGAACTATAGATATTTTGATAAACTCTGCGGGTATTCAAAGAAGATATCCAAGTGAAGACTTTCCAGAGGATGAGTGGAGTAAGGTTATTTCTATAAATTTAGATGCCACTTTTTTCTATTGTAAATATGCAGCCAATACTATGTTGAAAAATGGTGGTGGTAAAATAATAAATATTGCTTCTTTAATGAGCTTTTTAGGTGGGATTACAATACCAGCTTATGCAGCTTCAAAAGGAGGTGTTGGACAATTAACTAAAGCTCTATCAAATGATTGGGCTTCTAGGGGAATTTGCGTTAATGCTATTGCTCCTGGATATATGGATACTCAATTAAATACTGCCTTAATAAAAGATAAAAAAAGAACTGAGGAAGTGCTTAGTAGAATTCCAATGAATAGGTGGGGAAATGGAGAAGATTTAAAAGGGTTAACTATTTTCTTATGTTCATCTGCAAGTGATTACATTACCGGCTGTATTATACCAGTTGATGGTGGGTATTTAGCAAGATAAATCAACTGTAATTAAAGGCTATATTCTAACATAAGACTGAATTAGCGTTTATTTTCCATATTTCCCAAGA